>JAIMKT010000118.1:5309-8937 GCA_020692245.1 Microcoleus sp. GA_180221_E-2-1-MAG-45_12 | reverse complement strand
CTAAATTAATCTTTTTACCCCACAACAAGCAGAATGAAGACTCGAATCAAAATCAACCAGTACATTTTGGTTTCTGGGTAGCGATGCTCCTGTTGCTTGGTGGACTATTTGGAGCCAATGTTGTGTATTATGAGGCATATACCCTAGAGAACATTTTGAAGCCTTTAGGGACGATTTTTCTTGGTTGGTTAATCTATTTCTTGATCTTCCGACAACTGAGTGTGAAACTACCCCGGATGTTTGAGCAATTTGAACATTTGATTGGGGTGATGAGTTTAAGTTTAATTGCTCTATTTTGGATGGCTTTAGCATGATGGGAGAGTTTATTCTACGTCTTAGTCTTTGGTTGCTGCTCACCGCCAATTTTACTGTGGCAAATATCGTCATTGGTGTCGCGATCGCCCTATTGCTTCCCCGCTATCATGCTGAACCCGATCGCCTCCGGGATATTTTGCGGACTCTCAGTAAGGTTTTGGTGGCTGTCCCCGTTGCCTACATCGAAGCAGTGCAGATGATCTTTCGTCCCCACACAAAAGAAGAAATTATCGAGGAACGAGTCAGCTCAAGGCGATCGCCCGGACTAATTTTTCTAGATATTTTCTTGATTACCTTTACCCCAAAAACCATAGTTCTTAGATACTACGATGCTGGTTGGTATGCGGTACATCTGGTAAAACCTCGGCAGAAATTACCGAAGAAATCACGACAAAAATCACTACAAAATTTAGGAGAACAACCATGATCCTAAACTTAGCTCTAATTGCGATGATAGCTGCTGTATTCATTCCCCTATACACGGCTTGGAAAACTGAAGATATTTGGCAGACCATGCTGGCTTTTTCTAGTATTTCCACCAAAACTGCCGTGATCATCTTATTAGTTTCCGTGTTGCGGGATGATTGGATGATCGGTGTAGCTGGGGTAATTATTTTAAGCGTGGGCAATGCGGGGCTGATGCTCTTGGCGCAAATTATTAAGCGAATTGAGAAGCATTAATTAATTGAATAATAGTTGATGAGTATTAGTTTATTAGGGATTTATGAGTAGTTTATGGTTAGTCTAATTAAGCTATTGAGTTATGCCTGTATTGGCGTGGGTATTTGGTTCTGGTTTTGGGGGACTCTTTCTTTGCTGAATGGTCGATCGGTACTATTTAAGCTACATACCCTTTCGGTGGGAGATACCTTGGGTTCAATTCTGATTATCTTTGGCTTATTATTACGCCGTCCCCAAGATTTTCCCTTGCTATTCCTTGCCATCATTTCCCTAACGGTCTGGAATACCATGCTGGGTTATGTCATTGCCTACTCTTCTACCAGTGATGAATATGATCAGGCGATCGAGGAAACTTTGATTGAAGCATCAAGTGCAGTATCTACGGGAAGATCGGGGGGGAAAGAGTGATGAATGACAGCTATATTTACATAATTACACTCTTGTTACCAATCTCTGCTCTCATGCTAGTCTTGGAGGTTAATCCCTACCACGCTCTGGTTCTCCGGGGCATCTTGGGGGCGGTGGCAGCGTTGATCTATACAATATTGGGGGCAGCAGATGTGGCCTTAACTGAGGCTCTAGTGGGAACTTTGTTGTCAACTATGCTCTGCGCCGTGGCCGTACGATCGTCCTTAGTCTTTCGTTTGGGAGTTTTAGCTGATCAGCCAGCATTGTTACAAGAGAATAAATTAACTGATAAATTAACTGATAAATTAACTGATAAATTAACTAAGGATTCAGATAATAGAGCAGACAAGGAAACCGATGAGGCGATCGCAATCCCAGAAAATCCCTTACAAAATCCCCTAGACTCTCCTCCCCCATATCTTGTGGAAAATCTTGTAGAAAGCTCTGTGGAAAATTTGATTAAAAGTCTTTTAGAAAATTCTCAATCTCCCCAAGAAACTAGTACAAGTGACCCAGATAGCAATCTTAATCTTCGTAATTTTGATTTGTTAATAAGTAAGCTAAAAATTATCTTCAATAAATATCATATGCAGGTTGAGTTAATTCCCTATGCTGAGAGGGAAGAGCTAGATCAAGCCCTGATCAACAAAGAAGTCCACGCTATTTGTATTCGTTGGCGTAGCCTCTCCTTTGGAGAATCGACCCCAGATAATTCTTCTAGTGATTCTTCTAATAATTTTTCTTATCAAACACAAGTCCGGCTCCCTCGTCTCTATGAGATCATCAAAAATGAACTAGATGATGCGGCAGCAACACTGACCCAATTGACCTACGTTAACCCCGCCCTAGATACAAACTCTAATTCAAGCCCTAATTTAGATAACCAAGTTCTAAAGATAGCTACTAAACCAGCCGACTCTGGGGAGACAGGGGAGACACATTGATGAGATTTTCTATGAAATTTTCTATGAAATTTGTTTATATTGCTGCTTGCCTTGCCCTGTACATAAAAATGATCTTGCTTGCCAACCCGACTCAAAGCCTGCCCTTTGTCATTGCGGATACGATCGCCGCCGAGAGTGGAGTTAGCAATACTGTCGCCGGAGTTATTTTTCGGAACCGCTTGTACGACACAATTTTTGAAGTAATCGTGTTTACGATCGCCATCATGGGGGCAAAATATTTACTTGCCAATGAACATCCCTCTTCGCATATCCACCAACTTACCGACCAAGCCTCGATCGTCCTCGCCCGACTGGGAGCCACCATTGCTTCTTTGGTAGGGATTGAACTAGCAATTCGGGGTCATCTAAGTCCGGGGGGCGGCTTTGCGGCAGGAGTAGCCATTGGGACAGCGATCGGGTTAATTGCCATGACCTCTTCTCCAGAGTGGATGGAGGCAGTTTATCAACGCTGGCACGCTGCTACTTGGGAAAAAATCTCGGTACTAATCTTTATTGTTCTATCAGTGGTTACTCTTGCTGGCTTTGAGCTACCCCACGGACAGTTGGGCGAATTAATTAGCGGCGGGATCATTCCCATTCTGAATATTCTCGTTGCCATCAAAGTTGCCCTCGGCTCTTGGGCAGCGGTACTGCTCTTTATCCGCTACCGGGGCTTATTATGAAAAATATTTATTAATACCTAACAATTTTTATTAATTTCAGCATAAGCATTGGCAAAAAACCATCAAAAATACATCGTAAAATAGATAATCTGTAATTGTTTTAACTAACTTCAACTATTATTTATAAGGTGTTGTGTTCAGTTAATAGCTGAATTATTGGTTTAGTGTGAGGAAACCATCGCTTATGTCCTTTGCTCCCCGTCCCCTGAGTGTCCCTGCCTATCAACGCAGGAAAAGATTTGGCTCAACAGTTAATTTAAATGGTGCAAATGGTGCAAAAAAAGTTGCGCCCAATTCTTCATCCAGAAATCCTCCGGTTAATTCTCCCCTTCCCCTTCGGCAAAATTTCCAGCCTCCTGTCTCCCCAACCATCACCCCAATCAATAGAGCGCAGGCGACTAAGGTAAATAGGGTAAATAACCAAGTTGCAGATTTTACGACTCGGCAGCAACAATTTTCTCCTGCTCCCCTGCGGATAATGGAGCCTAGACCGAACTCCGATTGGGGGCAAACATCGACCAGGGTTTCCCCTTCTCCAAAATCTTCTGGAAAGCGTGTAAATCCTACCTTTGCACCGCCCAGTCCTTGGTGGTTGCG
>JAIMKT010000118.1:0-5292 GCA_020692245.1 Microcoleus sp. GA_180221_E-2-1-MAG-45_12 | reverse complement strand
AATACAGTTCGGGTTTTACTGTAGTCGGTCTCATCATGGCAGTTCTGGCAACCTACGGAGGTCTTGTTTCTGCCCAAAGACAGTGGACAAAAGAATTTCAGCAACTAGAGACTCTCCGCCAGACCGAGCGGCAGTTAGTAGCGACCAATGAAGTGATCAAAAATCAGATGGCGAAACAATCTGTAGGCAACCCAGAATTAGTTAAAGTTGATCCCAGTAGTCGGGTTTATATTCCAGAGCCTGATCCGATAGTCTTGGCAACTGTCAAACCGCCGACTCCGACACCGAGCCAAAGCCCCAAAGTCATTCCCCTTGGCTATTAAGGCTATTGCTGGGAAATTTCCTGCTCCTTGAGCCTCTTCCCCTATGCTAGTACTGACTCCTTAAGCCGTAATCTCCAAAACTCCAGATAACCAGAATAATCATGACTGATTCTCGCAAAGTTTTACCCCTCAAACCTAGACGAAATAGTGCTTCTGGAGCCAAATTTTCTCCCAGTGCTCCCAGAAATCATGGAAATGCTAGAAATGCGAGAAAGTCTGTTGGTAATGACAGGGCAGGAGTTGGAGTTAATCTGCAAGGAAATTCTGGTGGGAAGAGAAGGCGTTTTCATCTGAGAAATGAACTAGTTAAATTGTCTGGAAATACTGTAGGAGAAAGGCTTGGGGGATATAATTGGCAAAATAAATTCCAGCATAATTCTCAATTCTCTGGGGTAGGTCGATCGCCCTTCCTCAACATCCCTTTCCTCGGCGATCGATTAACCTTGGTTTGGCTACTCATAATCGTGTTTATAGTCATTTTAGGGATCAGGCTCTACTACCTACAGGTGTTAGATACCAAAACCCTCGCTGCCCTAGCTAAAAGTCAACAGCAGGTAGAGTTACGCCTATTTATGCCCAGAAGATCCATCGTGGATTATCAAGGTAATGTCCTTGCCATCGATCGCCCCGCCTATACCCTCTTTGCTCACCCGAAACTGTTCGATCGTCCCCCCCAAGAATTAGCCGAGAAACTAGCTCCCCTCGTACAGCAGCAACCTACCGAACTTCTGGGTCTATTTCAAAAGCAAGAAAGTGGTCTTCTCCTGACTAATTTTCTCCGGGAAGAAGAAGCCCAGCAGATAAAATCTCTCCATGCCAATGGCTTAGAACTCTTACCCCATCATTCCCGACTCTATCCCCAAGGCGATCTTGCTGCCGAAATTTTGGGCTATGTAGACCTCGAACACCAAGGACAGGCGGGCTTGGAATTTCATCAACGCCAACTGATTGAACGTAGTAGTCGTCCCTTGCTGGCTCGACAGAATGCCCAAGGAGGAGTGTTACCAGATCAGGTGGATATTGGGGCTTTGAAATTTGACGATCGCCGCCTTGCCCTCACCCTTGATAGCCGTCTCCAAAGAGCAGCGAGGACAGCCCTAAAAACTAGCCTGAGTAAATTTGGGGCAAAGCGAGGAGCCGTGGTGGTGATGGATGTCCGGGATGGTTCCATTCCTGCCCTAGTAGTGGAGCCGACCTTTGATGCCAATACCTATTTCAAGTTTCCGGTAGAGAATTTTAAGAATTGGGCTATTGCGGATACCTACGAACCGGGTTCAACTTTTAAGCCCCTGAATGTGGCGATCGCCCTAGATGCGGGAGCAATCAAACCCACGGATATGTTTAATGATCCCGGTAAGCTCTACTTTGGGGAAGACATGATCCAAAATGCCGATCGCTCCAGTCGGGGAGATATGAATTTAACAGATATTCTTGCCTACTCTAGCAATATTGGTATGGTGAAAATTATTCAAGCCATGCAGCCAGCCGTTTATTATCAATGGTTAGAAAAAATTGGTTTGGGCAAAAATACGGGGGTTGATCTTCCCTTTGAGGCTTTTAGTTCTTTGCGAGATCAAAAAGAATTTGTAACGAAGCCGATCGAGCTTGCCACCGCTTCCTTTGGTCAAGGTTTTGCCCTCACACCCCTGCAACTCACTCAAATGCTGGGCAGTCTTGCCAACGGCGGAAAATTAGTCACTCCCCACGTGATCAAAGGGTTAGCCGACGATCAAGGGCAGATGGATTGGCAAGCAACCTACCCCGAACCCCAACAGATTTTTACCCCCAATACGGCGAAACTCGTCCTAGAGATGATGGAACAAGTAGTAGAAAACGGGACTGGTAAACCCGCTCAAATTCCCGGTTATCGAGTTGCGGGGAAAACTGGCACAGCCCAAAAAGCCCTGCCCGGTAGTGGTTATACTGCTGGGGCGATCGTGGCGAGTTTTGTGGGCATAATTCCTGCCAATGATCCCCGTTATGTAGTGTTGGGGGTGGTGGATGAACCACGGGGCGGCACTTTTGGGTCTACGGCAGCAGCGCCGATGGTCAAGGAAGTGATGGAAGCCTTAATTTCTGTCAAACAAATCCCCCCCAGTTAACCTCAATGAGATTTACTATTCAAAAACTAAGGGGCGGGAGGAAGTTTTAGCTCAATACCTACTTTGCTACCCAAATCTACGACATTGTTGGCAAAATCTACCCCACTAGCGATCGCACCCCCGGCAACTGTGGCAGCAAGTAACAAGGCAGATAAGCATTTTCTCAATCTGGGGAGGTTACGCTTATTCTCAGGCTTTTTAATTTCTGTTTCTATGTCATCAATATCAATGATGATTCCTTCTTGGATGTCTGGAGGAAATTGAGCGGCGGTTTGACGGAGGTCATTAATAATTTGGATTAGTTCAGTATTGTTGATCTGAGTGCCGATTTTATCACCCATAACTTTATCGCCTGCGATATTGTCACCGGAACCATATTGATGAATATTTGTAGCCATAAGTGTATTTTCTAGGTTAGGGAATTTGTGGGGGTGTAGTGGAGTTTGAGGAGTTGGCTGGTGTGGAGGGGGAGCATGGCGTAGGTTTGACCGTTATTATCACTGAAATCTACTTCATAAACATCGGGGGCGAGGAGTTCGACGATCGTGCCTACTTGACCTGCTAATAAATGATGATCGAGTAAGGGTTCTTTGAGGGCAACAATGTCGAGAAGGTTAAGTTTGGTTAGAGTTAGCATGGGTATCACCTCAAGATACAACAACTGGTAAGTCGGGGAAAGTTTTCGGTAGGGCGAATAATCCAAGTAGTTCGAACAGTAGCGGTGTTTTGGTTCCGAGTAACTAGGAAATCGACCGTATAGCGTTGACCATATTCATCTAATAAGCTGGGATTTGCTTCATAGTTGGAAATTGCATCTAAAATCAGAGTCTGTAAAATTTCTGCATCGTTACTGCCTAATCCTAGGATAGCGGCAAATAATCTAGATTTGTGTTTACCTCGATCGTGGTCTGGGTTGAGACTATAGTTCCACAGTTTGTTGCGATCAATAAATGCTGATTCAAAGTTGGGTAGCTTCATCTTCTCTTGTCACGACCAACCTGATCGCCCCCAAAATTATCTCTTTCTCCATGCTGGTGTGTAGTGTTTCTAGAGCGGCGGTCGTTAATATTAACGGAAATATTGTAGGGACTATCTTCTGGAAATTCCTTATCTAGATTACCTTTATAAAATTTTTGATCGAAGTTGGGGTCGATCGAGTCATCTAGCAAGCGGCGGACATTTACCTGCTCAAAACTTGTGCGACATTCAATCGTTAAGCGGCGGTTATCGAGATAGCGCCTGAGATCGTCGAGGGTGTAGGTGTAGGGTGCAGCCATGGTTTTGCAGGTGGCGCAGTTGCAGGGGATGAGGGTGTCGTAGTCTAGGCGCTCGTAGGTACGGTGAATTTTGTAGAATTCGTAGTTGAGAGTCACCAGAAAATCTCGCTGATGGCTGCCACTGAGACGGAGATGAATTTCTCGATCGTGGGGGCGTTCAATGATTTCGGCACGGGTACGACCTTGGTTGAGGACAACTCCATATTTCCAAACTAGGGCATTGTCTGGATCGGAGACATTTTCGATTAATTCGTGCATTTCCACAATGAAGCGGGTGAGGATGCCCTTGGGCATGAAGCCTTTGTAACGGTAGCGGAGGATGAGATTGTGAGTTTTATCCCAGTCATAATCACGGGGTTCTGTAGCAAGGAGATGGGGAGCAATGTAGTTACCATTGCGGCGGGGAATTTCGTAGCAGACTTTGAACTCTTTCATCAGTTGCAGAAGTTCGTCGTGCATCTCGGCGTATTGCTGGGCTTGCCAGATTTGAGATAGGTCGTCTTTGCTAAATTGTCCGAGGTTCTTTTTTACCCTGTCGTTGTCCAGAATTTTATAAACGGCGGTGGTTCCCCAGTTGGGCTTGAGGATCAGGCGGTGGCGGAGGATGGGGTCTTTTTGGAAGTGGAGACAAACCCCAAGACTATGGAGAAAATTGCTGAGGTTATACATTTCTTCCCGGCGGGTGATGCTGTGCGATCGACAGGTGGCTTCGTATTCGTGGCATTCGATGTAGTTGCGTCCATCATTTTCGAGGGTATAGCGGACTTTTAGCCAAGAGTTGGGGAAGGGGATGCCTTGGGGCAGCAGGGCTTCGAGGCTCCTTTGGATCGCTGCTTGGATTTTCGCCAGTCCTCGATTGTCGGCAAGGTTGATAGCTGGGGGTGTTTCTAGGTTGGTAAATTCTGCCCGGAGTTCCCGGTGGCTGAGGTTACAGGTACGATTTTGTTTTTCATTTTGAATCAACAGCACTGGGCTTTCATCACTCAGCAAGCGGATGATTTGGAGCCAGAAATAATGGTCGGTGTCTTCTTTACGGCTATCGGCTACGAGCAGGTAGAGGGAGCGATCGGTGAGGAAAAATTGATGGGTTTGGTGATAGATTTCTTGCCCGCCAAAATCCCAAATGTTGACTTTGTAGGTTTGTTGATTGTGTCCGACAAATTCCCAGTGGAGAATATCAATGCCTTGGGTGGAGATATCCTCAGTCTCTGGTTTGAGTTGGTAGTCGGGATCGATTAGTTTCTTGGCAAGGCTAGTTTTCCCGGAGCCACCTTCACCAACGATCAAAATTTTCACTTCGTAGAGATTAGTATTTTCTTTGGGGTCTTGGGTACGGAAGTAGTAATCGAGGATTGGACGAGCTTCAGGTCGGTCTTGACCTGCTTGAAGAGCAAGAATATCTGGAGGAATGCTAAGGGGGTTGCCTCGTAGATCGAGTTTTTCTAACTTAAGTAATTTTTGAATTGTTTCTGGAATTTTTGTGATTCTATTATTCTCAAGGTCAAGCGTAGTCAGAGAAGTTAGATTGCCGATCAAATCAGGAATCTCAGTGATTTGGTTGTTATAGAGGGAAAGCGTAGTCAGACTAGT
>JAIMKT010000117.1:0-7500 GCA_020692245.1 Microcoleus sp. GA_180221_E-2-1-MAG-45_12 | reverse complement strand
GTCGCCGTCCGGGAGATGGTCGTTATGGCGAGAATCCCAATCGATTTCAGCACTATTATCAGTACCAAGTTTTAATTAAGCCTTCCCCAGATAATATTCAAGACATATATTTAGATTCCTTGAGAGCTTTGGGGATTCAGCCGGAGGAGCATGATGTCAGGTTTGTGGAGGATAACTGGGAAGATGCGGCGGTGGGAGCTTGGGGGACTGGTTGGGAAGTGTGGCTGGATGGAATGGAGGTGACGCAATTTACTTATTTCCAACAGTGTGGCGGGATTGATTGTCGTCCGGTGTCGATCGAGATTACCTATGGCTTGGAACGGTTGGTGATGTATCTCCAAAATGTGGATGCTCTCGTAAAAATTCAATGGAATGATAGTGTTACCTACGGAGATGTGCATTTTCAGGGAGAGATTGAGCAGTGTACCTATAATTTTGAGGCTTCTAACCCAGAATTGCTATTTAATCTATTCGAGCTATACGAGCAGGAATCCAAGCAACTGATCACCAGAAAGCTAGTATTACCAAGCCTAGATTACGTGCTGAAGTGTTCCCACGCTTTTAATTTATTGGATGCAAGGGGTGTGATCTCAGTAACAGAAAGGACTCGCTATATTGGTAGAATTAGACAATTAGCTAGACAAGTAGCTCTATTGTATGTCCAGCAAAGGGAGGACTTGGGATTTCCTTTGTTGAAAAATACTGAGAGTGAAAATCTAGATAAATTGGCTGAGTTAGCAAAGGCAGGTAGGTAATTGCGCTAGGAAGAGTAAGATAAATCCAAGGACTTAGGCAGCTATCTATATTTTTGTTTTTGCAGGACAGCTTTGTTTAAAATCTGCACAAAAACATTGGTATGGGTAGCTTTGACGGGGTGCTGTGGTGTTTGGCTTATATTTTGGGGTTACTATGTACGGCGATCGCTCCTTTGCCTAGTCGTGGAGATATGAGCCTCCAGTTTAGTTGGCAGGAGTTGATTCCTCTGGTTTCTTTGGTCTTAGCAATGGTAGGTTTGGGGATAGGGACGGCGATCGTCATTCCCAGAATTTTTAGAACTGCTCCTCCTCCTCGAAGTTGGCTAATTGCTGGATTCATAGCTGCTCTGGCGATCGTGCATATCTGGTATCGACAACCTATTCCTGCCAGTAACGACATTAGCCGATTTATTAGCCCCCCAGTTACACAAACAGCATCACCATCTACCCCAAAGCCTGAAAATAATTCAGTTACAGTCCAAGGTGTAGTAGAAAATACGCCCATGCTGACTCGGAGTAATAAGGCAAGATTTTGGTTAGAAGCTCAACAACTCCAGATCAAACCAGAAGAAACTACGCAGGTTACAGGGAAGCTATATGTCACAGTGCCTCTGCTGCAAGCTACGGGAATTTATCCCGGTGATATGGTGAAAGTTAGCGGGAATTTGTATCAACCCAAGGCAGCAGCAAATCCTAGGGGTTTTGATTTTCGGGCTTTTTTGGCAAGAGAGGGAAGCTTTGCGGGTTTCAGTGGCAAGTTTGTTAGCTTGACTAGTCGAGAATTTGGTGATGCACCGCCGTGGGGTTGGTGGCAGATTCGGCAAAAGATTGCTCGATCGCAGGTATTTTGGTTGGGGAGTCCCGCCGGGGAATTACTTAGCTCCATGGTTTTGGGTAGTAGGGCGGTGGATTTACCCTACGAGGTCAAGGATCAATTTGTGGAAACAGGATTAGCTCATGTCTTGGCAGCTTCAGGGTTTCACGTTTCTCTCCTGTTGGGAGTGTTGCTATTTCTGACTAAAAAATATTCTGGCAAAGTTCAATTTATAGCTGGGCTGGTGGGGATATTGATCTTTATCAGTCTTGCAGGATGGCAGCCTTCGGTAGCCAGAGCCGGGGTGATGGGGGTTGGCGTACTTTTGGGAATTTTGCTAGAAAGAAAAACTAAGCCCTTGGGAAGTTTGCTGCTGGCGGCGACTTTATTGTTAGTGGCGAATCCTTTGTGGATATGGGATTTAGGGTTTCAGCTAAGTTTTTTAGCAACTTTAGGCTTAGTAACTACCGTAGAACCAATTACCAAAAGACTAGATTGGCTACCAACTTTAATCGCTTCTCTTATGGCGGTTCCCCTCGCTGCGTCCCTGTGGACTTTGCCTCTACTTCTGCACGTTTTTAGTGTTTTTAGTACCTACAGTATTTTTGTCAATATCTTAAGTACACCCTTGGTTACTGTAATTAGCTTGGGGGGTATGGCTAGTGCTGTGGCAGGAGTAATTTACCCGATCGCCGGGAGTTCGATCGCCTATGCTTTGAATCTACCGATCTGGACATTAATCAAATTAGTAGAGTTTTTTAGTAATTTTCCCAGTAACTCGATCGCCATCGGCAGTATTTCCCTAGGGCAGATGTTGTTAGTTTATGGAATTGTTATTTTAGTTTGGTTATTCCCCAAAATTCATCGGTATTGGTGGTTAATTGGTTTGGGAGCGATCGCCGTGATCCTGATTCCCAATTGGTACTTACAAAAACAGTTATTTCAAGCCACCTTACTTGCGGCTCCCCAAGAACAAGTTTTCATCCTCCAAAATCAAGGCAAAATCGGTTTAATTAACACCAGTAAATCAAATACCAGAGATTTTACCCTAGTTCCTTTTCTTCGCCAACAGGGTATTAATTCCATCGATACGCTGATCAATCTTGTACCCAATAGTCCATCTCTAAAGCAGTCAGCCAAAACAGTTTATCAACTAAACAAGGACAATAGACAAGTTATCCAAACCACTACTCAATCTAGTCTAGATATTAATGAAGCTATAGATTTTGCTGGATTAAATCTCAAAATATTAAACCCACAAATTCCCATTATTCAATTAAATATTCAAGGGCAGAATTGGCTATTTCTCGGCAGAATTACGGCAGAACAACGGGCAGAAATATCTCAACTATTAAAACAGCAAGAAATCAAGAATATTCATACTCTTTTTTGGTTAGGAGCAAGTCTACCTCCAGAAGTTTTGACAAACCTAGAAACCCTCAATCCAGAAGTTGCGATCGCCTCCACCAATCAAATTGATCCCCAAACCTTAGAAATTCTCCAACAATCTGCCACAACAACCTACTGGACAGGAGAGCATGGAGCCATTCAATGGACACCAAAAGCCGGATTTGTCACAACCCTGGAACAAGACAATAGATTTTGAGATTAGGCGCAGAGAGCGAGAATTTGCTCCACTACTTCGGGGTTAATGTCTTGGTGTTCTCCCAAAGCTGTCATCCCGTGCTTTTCTAGATTTTTGATGACGGCAGGAACGGTTTCCAAACTCACTCCATAGTCAGATAAATGAGTGCGGACACCAACGGATTCAAAGAAATCACGGGTTTTCTGAATGGCTGCATCGACCCGTTCTTCCTCAGAACCATCCACTAGACCCCAGACTCGATCGGCGTATTGGAGAAGTTTTTGCCATTTACGATCGCGGCGAATAGTTAAAGTACCGGGGAGGACGATCGCCAGAGTTTGAGCATGATCCAAGCCGTGTAACGCAGTTAGTTCGTGACCGATCATGTGCGTTGTCCAATCTTGGGGAACCCCCACAGCAATTAACCCATTCAGAGCCATAGTTGCAGACCAGACCAGATTTGCCCTTGACTCGTAATCTGTGGGATTTGCGAGAGTTTTTGGCCCTTCAACAATTAAGGTTTTCAAGATAGATTCCGCCATCCGGTCTTGGAGGGGAGCATTCACAGGATAGGTTAAATACTGCTCCATTACGTGGGTGAAAGCATCAACAATACCGTTGCTCACCTGTCTAGGCGGCAGGGAAAAAGTAGTTTCTGGATCAAGGACAGAAAATTTGGGAAACACTAAGGGGCTAAGGAAAGCTAACTTTTCTTGGGTTGACCATTTGGTAATCACTGCCGCTATGTTCATTTCCGAGCCAGTCGCCGGGAGAGTCAAGACTACCCCAAAAGGTACTGCTGCCGTTACTGGAGCGCCCTTTGCCAAAATATCCCAGGGATCGCCCTCGAAGGGGACTGCTGCGGCAATAAATTTCGTGCCATCGATAACGGAGCCACCACCCACTGCCAAAATAAAATTAATACCTTCCTTGCGGATCAACTCCACAGCTTGCATCAAGGTTTCCAAGTGGGGATTGGGTTCAATGCCACCAAATTCAAGAACATGATGTCCAGCTAAGGCTGCTTTTACTTGGTCATAAACACCATTAGCTTTGATGCTACCACCGCCGTAAGTTATAAGCACTTTGGCATCGGCGGGGATTTCTGGAGCGAGATTAGCGATTTGCCCCTTCCCAAACAAAACTTTAACGGGGTTATGAAAAACGAAATTTTCCATGATTAAGCACACAGGAGAGTTATTTTTTTACCTCTGCCATTGTAGCGATTTTCTTAGCTTGTCGGCATTTGCACTGAAGTTTTAAGTCTCGATCGAGTCTGTATCTGCATTAGTGATAATGGTTTGGGCATGGATGAAAGTATCCAAGGTCAGCTATTTAATCCCTTTTTTACCACTAAACCCGTAGGCAAAGGTACGGGCCTGGGGCTGGCTGTGAGCTATCAAATTATCACCGAGCAGCACAAGGGACAAATTAACTATGTTTCTGAGGTAGGCAAAGGCCCAGAGGTGGCGATCGAGATTCCCATCCATCAATCCAGTGGTGATCCAGAATCAAAGGCAAGGTAGAATTTAGGGAAGAAAATGGGTTGGACTAGGTATCCTCGCAGGGAAAAGAGGTAGAAGTTTTTGGGGGCTGACATGATAAAAAGAGTTTTGTTTTTGCTGGCAGCTTTGGCTACTTGTTTGGTAGTTATTGTTAGCAATAGGTTGACTGAAAATGGAGAAATTTTGCCAGCCTTAGCTTCTAGATTTATTTCTACTCTTGCTTCAGCCCCGGCTCAGGCTCAAACTCCCCAAGCCCTAAAGCAAGTCACTGCTATAGATCGAACAAGCCAAACAGATCAAATAGCTACCCCCCAACTTCTTTCTCTCTACCAACCGATTCAAAATATTGTCTGGGAAGGTCAATATACTAGCCAAAAAGGAATTTCCTACTTCTCCAATCGAGGGGAAGCCCAACTTACGGATTTTGGGACCGGGGATAATCTCCGGGAAGCGATCGCCCTCCATGCCAACGGGGAATACGATCGAGCTATTCCTAAATATTTAGCAAGCCTAGAAGAAACTCGCAACGCCACCAGCCGAGACCATGCCCAAGAAATTATACTCTTAGGCAACTTGGGTTTAGCCTATGCTGCCACGGGGTTGTACTACGAAGCGATCGATTATCTCAATCAATATTTTGCGCAAACTTGGCACAAAGCCTACTACTACCAAGGTACAGACCCAAAACTCGGTGGACTTGCCCTGGGGAATATTGGGAAAGTTTACTTAGCTGGAGATGTTTATCTCAAGGCGATCGAAATCCAAGAAAAACGGTTAGCCCTCTCTCAGGAAATCAAGGATCAAAGGGGAGAAGCCCAAGCCCTCGGAGATTTGGGGATGGTGTATCAAGCCATTGGGGACTATCCCAAAGCCCTAGAGTTTCAAGAAAAATCCCTCGCCCTCGCCCGCACTTTGCAGAATAATCGAGCGATCGCCCAAGCTCTTTCTAATTTGGGAATTGTCTACCACGCCCTCGGCAACTATCCCCAAGCCATCAGCTTTCAGCAACAATATTTAGATATTCTGCGGCAGTTTCAACAAAGTAATCAAGGTTCAGCCACCGAAAGGCTGAGTCAACGCCTCAAGGTCGTTCAAGCACTAGGGAATTTGGGGGGAGCTTATTATTTGCAGGGAGATGTCGATCGAGCCATTGGTCTCTACGAAGAAGGGCTGAAAATTGCCTTTGAAATCGCTGAAGCAAGGATGGCTGCTATTATTCGCAACAACTTGGCTCTAGCCTACGCCCAAAAATACACCGACAACCCCACTCCCCAAGACCAACAACAACTCCTAGAGTTTTATCAGCAATTTATTAATAACATTCCTCCCCAAGCTGGGAGTTTAGAAGGATTAGCCAGAAACAATTTTGCTGTAGCCTACAACCGAGCTAATAATCCTGCCAGTGCTGAGAGTCAATTTATACGGGGGATGGAATCATGGGAAAAAGTCCGCCAAAACCTAGGCAGTAACGATGGTTACAAGGTCTCTTTCTTGGAAACCCAAGGAGCTATTTATAATAATTTCCAAAAATTTCTGACGGAGCAAAATAAAGTTGAGCAAGCCCTAGAAATCTCGGAACGGGGTCGAGCCAGAACCTTTGTAGATTTGATCTCTCGCCGCCTGACTCCCAGAACCACCCAAGCCCCGAAGGTAGAGTCGATCGATGTAGCGCAGATCCAAAAAATTGCTCAGGATCAAAAGGCTACTCTGATTGAGTATTCAATTATTTATGAAGATTTTGTAGTTAATAATCAACTGCGTCCCCAAGAATCAGAGCTATTTATCTGGGTCGTGCAGCCCACGGGGGAAATCTTTCAACGCCGAGTAGACCTCAAACTCTTAGGGCAGGAAAAACAAACTTCCCTAGCTGAATTGGTGAATCGTACCCGTGATGCCTTGGGAGTAGGGCGGGGTGGTGGCAGAAATACTTATCCCCGGTTGCTACAGGAATTGCATCAAATCCTAATTGACCCGATCTCCGACCTCTTGCCGCCCGCCGACCTAGAATCATCTACGCCCCAAAATCCAGAACGCTTAATTATTATTCCCCACCGCAGCTTATTCCTGTTACCTTTCCCCACCCTCCAAGATGCCCAAGGAAAATATCTAATTGATAAATATGCTCTACAAACCGCCCCTTCTATCCAGGTATTGCAACTTACCCAGCGCCAACGCCAAGGAAACTCTGGACAGGAGATTTTGATTGTGGGCAACCCTACCATGCCCCTAGTGACAATTCCCGGTATTCCCCCCCAGAGGTTAGAAAATTTACCGGGGGCAGAACAGGAAGCTCTAGCCATTGCTCAAATATTTAAGGTGTCAGCAATTACTGGAAATCAAGCAACAAAAGCAGCGATCGTGCGGCAAATGCCCCAAGCCAAGATTATTCACCTTGCAACTCACGGATTACTTGATGATTTTAGTGGTGGAGGTGTACCGGGGGCGATCGTCCTTGCCAATTCTCCCGCTAATTCTAATAATGCTCAAGCTGCTCCCAATGTTTCCCAACTAAATCAGGGACTGTTGACGGCGGCAGAAATCCTCAATCTCCGGCTGACTAGCAATTTGGTGGTGTTGAGTGCCTGTGATACGGGGCGGGGGAAAATTACTGGGGATGGGGTGATTGGGTTGTCTCGATCGTTCATTGCTGCCGGAGCCGCCAGTGTCTTGGTTTCCCTGTGGGCGATTCCTGATGCTCCTACCGCCGAACTCATGGAGACTTTTTATCAGCAATTACAATCTAACCCTGATGAAGCCCTAGCCCTGCAACGAGCCATGGTCGCCACTAAAGCTAAACATCCCCATCCCCAAAACTGGGCAGCTTTCACTCTCATCGGCGAG
>JAIMKT010000116.1:5803-9401 GCA_020692245.1 Microcoleus sp. GA_180221_E-2-1-MAG-45_12 | reverse complement strand
ATGGTTGAGCCAGAGAAACGTTCAGGTAACGACCCACCGCCAGCCTAGTGAGGTTGATATTGTCTTCGATCGATTAGCTCTGTTTTTGGGCGATCGCTACGGAAGTTTAGCTCCATTGTTGAAAAAAATTAAGGTTTCTCTACAAACGGGCAGCAGATTTCGCCTCAGTCTGGCCGATCGAACCCAAGTAGATATCACCAACTGTACCCAGTTCTGCCGGATGCTCAAGGATGATTCCTTCTTGGCTTACTACTACTATTCTCCCCTCGATAAAGTCATTCAAGCCGCCCCTCAACGCAGTTTTACCAATTTTTTTAATGGTGATTGGTTTGAGAGATTTGTCTATCATAAAGTTTGCGATCTGCTCACAGCAAATAATTATCAATACGAATGTTTAATTAATCCTGATGTTATCCTTGCTAATACCAATAAATTTGGGTTAGATTTACTCTTTTTAATCGGGCAGGAACCCCTCTGGCTAGAGTGTAAAACTGGTCAAGATTACACGGCTTTTCTAGAAAGATATTCCAACCACCGCAAAGCCCTAGGTATTAATAAAGAAAGGTCTTTTTTAGTTATCCTCGATATTACTGAAAGTCAAACTGTAGATTTAACCAATCTTTGGGATATTACCGTAGTTAACCGGGATAATTTCCTCACCCAAATTAGTCGCAATCTCAATTTAACTCTGCCTCCAGAATTAGAAATTAAGAGCTTTAATAATTATAATTATGTAGATGAGCTTAAAGAAAATCAGAAAAACTTGATGAGCTTATCTCCGATCTTAGACACCCAAAATATTAGTAATTACTCTGGCAACTCTGGCAATTCTAGCAATTCTACTAATCATGATGTTGATGTTAGTGTCAGTTTGAGAGCTAATTCTAATTTTAATGCTGATTTTGAGATTGACTTGCGGGGAAACCTGGGGGCTGATCCTAGTATTCACAATGGCAGTAGTTCATCGATCCCGGCGGGTAAATTATCAACTTTTCTGCGGCGGCAAAATCTTCGTCCCTTGCCAGAAGAGCGTCCCTTAATTATTCGGGAATTCGTTAATTTATGTAGCAGTCTGGATACTCCCAAAACCTTGACGGAAATTAAAGCAATTCTAGTTAATCAATTTCAAAATTATCCAGAAATTTCTAATGTAAAATTACATCAGGTTCTGAAGGCGATCGCCCAAGCGGGAGTTTGCCAAAATCAAGAGGGAGAAATTATTACTTCTTTTAATTCACCCATTGCCAGCCTAGCAATTTTAGAGGTAGAAGCGATCGACCAAAAATGTATTCTCAGCTATGCCAGTACAATCCTTGCCTTTGATCCCCATTACTTCCAGCAACCCCAACAAATTGCAGAATTTGAAACCGTAGTGGGCGGCAAGTTTCCCCCAGAATTATCGAGAATCATTGAATGATTTTTCAGATATTTTGAGATATAAGTTATTCGATGAATTATTGAGTAGCAACTAATAACAACCGAGTTGAAAACTTACCTTGTTTCCCCGGATCATCTTGTTGAATCTGGCTTTGCTGCTCATTTTTATGTTCCACAAACTGAAGATCACCACCCCAAGAACGAATGATTTGCTGGCAGATTTTCCAGTGTTGAGTCGGCGGAGCTTCACTAAAAATAATCGGCTGATTTGGATTGACCGGAGCCTCTGGAATACTATCTTCAACCCCTTCAGTTTTTTCTGTAATAATTAGTTCCAAGAACTGAGCAGATTGCTCCCCTTTATTAGTAGTAAATACCTTAGTCAAAATAGTTAAACGGCTCCCTTTGGTGGCTCGGAAAATACAAGTCAGTAAAACTTCAAAAATAATACATTCCAACTTCCAACGATCGGCGTAGGCACTGCCTGCTAAATTATTTAGGATCACCGGATTGACCTGACATTGTTGACAGACCGATTCGAGGTTACGCAGCGATCGCCGGATCAAGCTCACCAAAGGGACGGCTGTTAATTCCATCTTCAAATCCCACTGCTCATGGAGTAGCACCGGATTGAGGGTAGTTAAAATATTTTCGATCTGGTACAGAATTTGGGTAGTCCGCATTTGCTGGAGTTGCCCTCCTTCCCCCGCTCCTCCCTTGGGATCAACAAGTAATAGACTAGTTAGCCGCTCATTAATGGACTGGTAGAGAAGAGATAAGCTACAGTGCTTGTACCAATTGAGGGTTTGGAGGGACGATCGCTCTTGGTTCTGCTCGTGTTGCCGTTGTTGATAGTGACGAATGATCACAAAATGTTGTAGCAGGGTTAATAGCACCGGATTCTGCCCCAGCCAAAGATGGGAAGCTATTTTTTGTTCATCGGCTAGTAAAAAGATCACCCGTGATTGAGGCTCGATCGCTCCCTCTCCTTGCTTTTTCCGTTTATCCGTAGGTAACGCCACAAATAGCAGATGTTGCAACCCCGCACTGTGGAATACTCGGCGCATGGACATAGATAAATCCTCAATGGTGAGGTAGATAAAACCCGGAGCCTTCAGGACAGACTGGATCAGGGGATCCACCACCGGGATCGCCAAATTTTTGGGTAAGCTCAAGCCCGGAGCCACAAACAACTCTGTTAACTTAAATAGCCCCGACTCTAAATTTACCTTGGCATGATCGCCCGGACTCCACTGCCACAGGGAAACCAAGGGACAGGTCGAAGTGGTGGCGAGATATTCCAGCCATTGGGTGGTAAATCCTTGGAGATTTCTGGGCAGAGACCACAGGGTTTGCAATCCAGTTTCAAGGGTCTGGGAAATCAAATTTGCCCTATTCACCTGCTCTTTGGCGGCAAAGAAATTACTGAGCATCCGCAACTGTCCCGCCACAATACTGACCAGATTTTGTTCAAGGGAATTCCAAGTCCGGGGGGTGCTTTGGGCAAGGATCAAGAAAGATAGAGAAGCTCCGGTTTCCACACAGGTTTCAAGGGTATTGATCGTGGCGAGCATTAGGCTTCTGATCCCCAACTGATTAAAGACTGGGAGCCAGTTTTGGAGATGGGTACTTGCTTGAATATCTTCAATATCGAGGACTTCTCGATTCTCCAAGGTCGAGGTTACGCCAACGGTTTGCAGGATTACTTCTCGATCGGCTGGGGTAAACTTTTCGAGGGTCGTGGTCAGGGGATGACGATCGACGGGATGGGATTGGCGGACTAAGCTCAGATTGCCACCGGGTTCTTCTTCGAGGACAAAGACATACTCTGTCCCTAGGCGCTTATTCAGGAGATCGGTAGATTGCTTGAGGGCATCACTACTATTACCGCTACTAAGGATAATTTTGGCGATCGACTGACTAAAGGCAGTATCCTTCTGGCTTTGTTCGAGAGTTGCTTCTAGGTCTTCATTCACAGATACAAGAGCCACTAACTGGGCGATCGCCCGGATATAATTTCTTTCTGCTTCTTCCCAGATGCGGGGCTGATTGTCTTCCACGGCGAGGAATCCTAGTAGATCTGCCCTTGCTAACACGGGAGCAGCGAGGAGCGATCGAGCTTTGAGCCGAGAGAGGAGTTTTCCAGTGCTTTCTGCCTTGAGGGGACTCCGATTTGCCCCGATCGCCACCATATTGCCCTTTGCCAAGGTCTGATAAAAAT
>JAIMKT010000116.1:0-5764 GCA_020692245.1 Microcoleus sp. GA_180221_E-2-1-MAG-45_12 | reverse complement strand
GGCGAGTTTCCAGCCCCCTAGCCATCTGCCGATTGCCGACCCGATGCCAAAAATAGCGTTTTTCGGGGGAATACCAATAAATATTTGTCCGCGTGGGGTTAATAAAGCCTTGGGTCAGGGCGACGATCGATTCTAAGCGGGCTGTTAAGGTCGGCAGTTGTAATAGTTGTTCGAGGAGATTAAATAAAGGCTGGTCGGCTCGTTTGGTAGCTGCCCGTTGCCAATCGCTCTCAATTTGGTACAAAGCCGCCGCTAACCCTCCAAAAACTAAGGAAAACACCGCCTTCTCTCCCTGCCGGGGGGAAATACCCCAAGCCTGAGAACCCAACAGAGCTACCCCAAAACATCGATCTTTACAGCGAATTGGAAATAACAAAGTTCCCTGAACATCACACTCTTGAGCTATCCGTTGCCATTCTCCGGCTCTAGTTTCCTTTTGCAGGTCTGGCACACCCACGGGGCGTTGTTGGATTACCACCTGTTCGAGGATATCACCGGGATTGAGGTTGAAGCGCTGTTTTAAGAAACTCATATCCCCCGTGGGAATAACTCCCCCTTTGCCAAAGAGGCGATGATCCAGCCGATCGTACAAACCAATCCAAATCAAGCGATAATTGTACTCCGCCTGGAGATAACTGAGGGTAGTCTCAATGAGTACCTCCGCATTTTCTTCTTCCCGGAGAGTCTGAAGTACTCGATCGAGGGCAATTAATTGGCTATCGTCGTAGGGATTTGGTGGTGACTGACCCATAATGATTTTGCTGGTGCCAAGGGAATACCCTAATAATAAGCATCGATTTGCAAGTCTTGATAATTAATATTAATGGTTAAAGCAGATCATAAAGTCTAGCTAGATAGTAAAAGAGAATAAATTCTCAACAAATCAATTAAAAAGTATTAGAAACTAGTTTTTTGCAGAGTAGCAGCCAAGAGTTGGGTATTAATCGCCAAGCAATCAATATTTAATAAGGTAATGAACATTTATCGATCTATTATCAGTCCAATTTTAATTTCTGGCTTAAAATTCGATCCAGAATGGCTCCATCAAAGATTATTGGCTAGTCTTGGCTGGCTAGAGCAGCATCCCCTCAATCCGGTAGTGCAGGGTTTACAACAGCAACTCCAACAATCTTACTGCCTAGATTACTCTGGGGGGGACGATCGCCTCACCTCCTCAACTTCTTCCCTAGATGCCGTCATTTCTCCCCCTGCCCAACTTGATCAAACTCTCTGGGGCTTAAATTTCCCGAATCCTGTAGGGCTAGCCGCAGGTTTTGACAAAGATGGCGTTGCTGCCCGCCTCTGGGGAATTTTGGGGTTTGGCTTTGCCGAGCTAGGGACAGTTACTTACCATGCTCAACCGGGAAATCCCCGCCCCCGTTTATTTCGCCTCCCCGTCGATCGAGCCGCCCTCAACCGCATGGGTTTTAATAATCAAGGCAGTGCTGCCCTTGCTGCCCGGTTAGCTGCCCTAGGAACTCAGCCCCGTCCCATTCCCTTGGGAGTTAATCTGGGGAAATCTAAAATTACACCCCTAGAATCAGCGGTAGAAGATTATGTGGGGAGTTTCCGGTTACTGCGAGATTACGGAGATTATTTTGTGATTAATGTCAGTTCTCCCAATACCCAAGGGCTGAGATCGCTCCAGTCTGGGGAATCCCTAGAGCCAATTCTCGTCGCCCTCCAACAGGAAAATATCCACAATAAACCCCTTTTAGTAAAAATTGCCCCCGATTTGACCGAGACAGAAATTCAAGAAATTACCGATCTCGCCCTCAAGCACCGTCTGGCGGGAATTATCGCCACCAACACTACCATTAGTCGTCAAGACTTGAAAACTAAAAAGATTCCCTCTACGGGCAACCTCGTTACCGAAGAAGCAGGGGGGATTAGCGGCGCACCTCTCCAAGCAAAATCCACCTCGATCGTCCGCTCTATCTATCAACACACGAGAGGCACTTTACCTATTATTGGCGTTGGTGGCATTTTCACCGCCAAGGATGCATGGCAAAAAATCTCCGCCGGAGCCAGTCTCATCCAACTTTATACGGGCTGGGTGTATCAAGGGCCCGATCTCGTCCCGGAAATCCTTGCAGGGCTACAACACCAGTTAACCTGTCACAATTTACCAAATCTGCAAGCTGCCGTGGGCAAAAATCTAGAATTTATCGCTAAATCCTAATATTTCTAGTTTTTAGCATCAGGTTTGGTAATATCAGTTTTTGATGGTTGGAGAGCTACTTGAATTGCTAAGAGGATGAGACTAAAAGCAGCGATCGCAAAAATCCCGGTAGCCAAGGTACTGCCCCCAACCACCAAAGTCCGCACGGCTGCTGAGATATTCTGGGCAATGGGATTACTAGACATAATCGGTTTGGTGGCAAAACTAGTTGCGATCGATTGAGTAAGTCGATATAACCCGAAGGCAAATCCCCCAGCGATTAAAGCCCCAGTTAAAGACCTCAAGGGACTAGGCAGAGCTTCTGGAAGAGAACTTTGTACCGTAGTTTTTTCTGTAGATTCTTTTTTAGGTTCTTCTGTAGATTGAATAACTTGAATAGATTGATCAGCTTTTGACTCTGGTTCTGTGGGGGATTCTGTTGTAGGGGTTAAAGATAATTCTGGATTAGTTTCTGACATGGGAATAGTATTAGGGAAATTAGGAAAGATTTGTATTATTCTCCATTTAAACACACAAGCTCGATCGCTAACCCAAACAACTAAGTAAAGCCCAAGCTCAATAACAAATTAGATTAAATATGGAACAAATTACAACGGATGTTTTGGTGGTTGGTGGAGGGACTGGTGGGACGGCGGCGGCGCTTCAGTCGGCTTTAGCTGGGGCAGAGACAGTTCTGGTGAGTGAGTTTTCGTGGTTGGGGGGGATGTTGACTTCGGCGGGAGTGGCAGCGATCGATGGGCATGAATTGGCGGCTTGGCAGACAGGGATTTGGGGCAAGTTTTTAAGGGCTTTGCAACAACGGCAACCAGAGGGCTTAGATCATGGTTGGGTGAGTATGTTTACCTACGATCCCCGGATAGGAGCCGCAATTTTTGCTGATTGGGTGCAGGAATTGCCTAATCTGCGTTGGATTGTGGGAGAAATCCCCGAAGAAGTTCTCCGCCGTGACGATCGCATCACAGGGGTAAAATTTCAGAATTACACAATTCAAGCCAAGATCACGATCGACGGGACAGAGTTAGGCGATTTACTCCCCTTGGGAAATATTCCCCATCGCTGGGGTTGGGAACTACAGGCAGAATTTGCAGAACCCAGCGCCCCGATCGAACTAGAGTCTTGGATGCAACAATATCCAGTCCAAGCACCAACAGGAGTTGTCTTTATGCAGGATTTTGGCGAGGCAATCGCCCCAGAGATTCTCCCCAAGATGATCCCCGATAATATCCATACATCTAGCCAGTCATCGATTTTTGAGCAATTCACTCAGGCTTGGGCGCACCACGGAGCTGAGGCTTTTTTGAACTATGGTCGTCTCCCCGGAGGCTTGATCATGATTAACTGGCCGATCGCCGGAAACGATTATGGAGAAGGTCTTGATCGACTCATTGCTTCTCCAGAACAACGTCGCCAGTTTGAGCAGGAATGTTTTACCTATAGCCATAACTTTGCCAGCTTTATTCAGCAACAACTCGGCAGAAGATACGGTTTAGCTACGGGAATATTTCCCCATCACCCAGATCAACTAAATCAATCAAATCAATCAAATCAATCAAATCAATCAAATCAATCAAATCAATCAGCACTAGGCGATCGATTCTCCAAGGTCGAGGCTACGCCAACAGCCTTTGCTCTCCATCCCTACTACCGAGAAAGTAGACGGCTGAGGGGATTAGTAACAATTACAGAGCAGGATATTCTACCCGTGACTGGTGGAGATACGGCTCCTTTTAGGTTAGACAGTGTGGCGATCGCGCACTATGCCAATGATCACCACTATCCCGGACATGATCTACCCCTGTTGCCAAAATCTCGGCGCTGGGGCGGACGCTGGACTGGAACACCTTTCTGTATTCCCTACGGAGCCTTGATCCCCGAAACTATCGATGGATTTTTGGTTTGTGAGAAAAATATTTCCGTGTCCCACATCGCCAACGGAGCCACCAGACTCCAGCCCGCCGTTCTTCTCCTTGGGCAGGCAGCAGGGATGGCAGCAGCTTTGTGTATAAAAACTGGAAAAATGCCAAGGGAACTCCCTGTCAGAGAATTACAAGCTGCTCTCCTTGGACAGAGCGACTTACCTGCCATCGTCCCTCTCTACAATCTTCCCCCCGCTCATCCCCAATCGAGATATTGGCAAGAATACTTTCTTAATTATCCAGAAAAATATCCTGTGAGTGGGGAAGTAGAAGAAGGAGGTACAGGGAGGTACAGGGAGGTACAGGAGGTAAAGAAAGGTGGATTATTTGATTCTGAGGAGTCTCTGGGTAAATTTGATAAATCTGAGGGCTTTGGGGAATCTGGTAATCAGGTTTATAAGGGAGTGTTTCGTCGGTTAGATGTGCAGCATTATCAAATTACTTTCTTAGAGCAGGTTTTCTCAGACCAAAATAAGCCCAAGGGCGGAACTTGGGGACTGATTACTTTGAACCCAGAGGTGAACCAAAGACTGCTGAGTTATCCAGATGGTCAAAAGATCGAGGTTGTCGGGCGGTTAAATCCTAGTGGCAAATGGCTGACGATCGAGGGCATTTTAGAGAATCTGGGAGGCACTTGACCGGAAAATTAAACGAATTTATGGAAGTTGAAGCTACTGGCAGAAAAAATATGATCACGTCTATTAAGAGACAAGCTAGAATCTAATTATTCCCAAGTTGGTACGCTGCCCATGAATCCATCATTTAAATTTCTTTCTCGGTCTCACTTCACCCTCCTCGGCGGTGCGATCGCTGCTGCTACGGCTCTAACTCTGTTTGTACCCACCTCCGGCAATTCTGTCCAAGCGGCTTGGAGTAATAGCCCCAAGGCGATCGTCGATGAAGCATGGCAAATTATTAACCGTGACTACGTAGATGGCACTTTTAACCAAGTTGACTGGCTGAACGTGCGTCAAGAACTCCTCAGTCGTGACTATAGCGACCCTGAACAGGCTTATAAGGCAATTCGTGAGGCAGTGAAACGCTTAAACGACCCCTATACTCGATTCCTTGACCCCAAACAATTTAGAGACCTCACCGACCAAACGGCTGGGGAAGTTACAGGGATTGGGATTCGCCTAGAACAAGATGCGATTACAAGGGCCATTCGGGTGACTAATCCGATCGAGAATTCTCCTGCTGCGGAAGTCGGGATTCGATCGGGGGACTTGATTCTAGCTGTGGATGGACGATCTACCCAAGGGATGACCCTAGAGGCTGTGTCGGGGATGATTCGGGGGCGAGTTGGTTCCCCTGTAAAAATTCGGATCTCCCGTCCCGGTGTGGAATTAATTGAATTTGACCTAGTACGTCGCCAGATCGAAGTGCCAACAGTGCATTACACCTTACGTCAGGAGGGGAATGTGCAGGTAGGTTATATCCGGCTAGATGAGTTTGGCTCCCATGCCGCCGAGCAGATGCAAAAGGCCATTCAAACCCTGAGAGAGCAGAAAGCTGAAGCCTTTGTTCTTGATCTACGGGGTAATCCGGGGGGATTGTTGCAAGCGAGTGTAGAAATTGCCCAAATGTGGATGGATAATGCTCCAGTAGTACGGACGGTCGATCGACAGGGGACAAATCAAGAATTTCGAGCCAATCGCCGCTCTTT
>JAIMKT010000115.1:9285-9383 GCA_020692245.1 Microcoleus sp. GA_180221_E-2-1-MAG-45_12 | reverse complement strand
GAATTATTACAAGTACCCCTCCCCCACCCATTGATCCGGGACTCATTGTCCTGTTACGAAATCCCGACGCTCCACCCACACCACCACCAGTAATCGTA
>JAIMKT010000115.1:0-9164 GCA_020692245.1 Microcoleus sp. GA_180221_E-2-1-MAG-45_12 | reverse complement strand
GCCCGTCGCCAAGTCCATCACCTTCACCAAGCCCGACTCCCAGCCCATCTCCTACTTTGACTAGCAGGCAAGAAAATGAAGTTAATCGAATTTTGCAGCAACAACAGGTGTTAGTCCCTAATTTGAACCCAACTTCCGATTTAACCTTAGATACATTCTTTGGGGAATTGGATCGATCGTTCACTAGTGATTATGAAAATTTCTTAGGATTGCAAGCCAGCCAAGATTTGTCTTTTGAAGATGTGCAACGATCGCTGCGAGCCGTGAGAGAGGAAACAGGAGTTAAACCAGCGATTATCTACCTTTTCTTTAGCAAAACCAATAGTGATCCCAATGCTCCCAAAAATAATCAAACCAACAATAATCAAATAGGACGGGCGGCAGTGGAGCGATCGAGCCAATTCCCTAGCCCCGATGACCAGTTAGAAATTTTGGTAATCTTAGAAACTGGAGAGCCAATTCGCAAAAGTGTCGGGGTCAGTCGTCGAGAGGCTATCAACTTAACTAATCGGTTGCGGAGTGAAATTACTGCCTATCGCACCAGTCCTAGAGCCTACCTTGCGCCTTCCCAACAGTTGTATAAATGGCTGCTTGCGCCCATCGAAAAGGATTTGCAGGAAAAGGAAATTGATAACTTGAATTTTATTCTGGATCAGGGCTTGCGATCGCTACCCATTGCCGCTCTCCATGATGGGGAGAAATTCTTGATGGAACAATATAGTCTAGCCATGATGCCTTCCTTGAATTTAACTGACCTGCGCTACCGAAGTATTAAAACAGCCCCGATCTTAGCCATGGGAGCGACTACTTTTGAGAATAATAATCCTTTGCCTGCTGTGGGTTTAGAACTCGTAGAAGTTAGCAAAGGACGTGGGAATAATTACTTTCTCAATGAGCAGTTCACCACGACTAATTTGAGACAACAACATCAACAACAGGGCAGACAGATTCTCCATCTCGCCACCCACGGACTTTTTCAAGGTGATAGCCTCAACGACTCCTATATTCAACTCTGGGATCGACGCTTGACCCTAGGAGAGTTGCCAGAATTGGGGTTAAGTACTCCGGTGATCGACCTTTTGGTGCTTAGTGCTTGTCAGACAGCCTTGGGTAATCGGGAGGCAGAGTTGGGGTTTGCGGGTTTGGCAGTGCAGGCGGGGGTACGATCGAGCATGGCAAGTTTGTGGGAAGTCAGCGATGAGGCAACCCTAGGACTGATGACAGATTTCTATGATCAATTAACCACTGCACCCATCAAAGCCGAAGCCGTGCGCCGGACTCAATTAGCAATGTTGAATGGCTCCGTTCGTTTAGAATCAGGGAATTTAGTCTCCGAGACTCGATCGACTCCCTTAACCAGAGAGTTGACTGCCTTGGGCGATCGGAACTTCCGCCATCCCTATTTTTGGAGTGCCTTTACCCTCGTGGGTAATCCTTGGTAAAGTTTCTAAGTATGAAAACGAGTTTATTTTTAATTTGTTTAGCAGCTATGCTCTGGGGAACCAGTGGCACAACCATGGTATTCATTACCAACATCGCCCCCATGAATCCCCTAGTAGTAGCATTCTGGCGCCTGGCGATCGCTTCCCCCTTCCTTCTCCTCTACGCCACCACCAAAAACTTCCTAAGCACCAACTCCTCCCACTCATCCCCTTCTAATTCTCCCCTTACCTCCTCTACCTCCCCTTACCTCCCTCTACCTCCTTCTTCTTCTACCTACCTAGGACTAGGAATCTGCATGGCATCCTACCAAGCCTGTTATTTCTGGGCAGTACCCCTAGCTGGAGTTGTCGTCACCGCCCTCGTTTCCATCTGTTCTTCCCCGATTTTCATCGCCCTTTTCGCTGCCAAATTTCTGGGGGAAAAACTAACTCAAAAAATCTATTTTGCCTTGGGTTTAGGTTTAATCGGCACAAGTTTATTAGTAATTAATCCCCAAGCAATCATTGCTCAGGACTTGTCATTTTTCGGTGGGGTTCTCTTCGCCCTAGGAGCAGGACTTGCCTATGCTGCCTACGCTGTGGGATCAAAAGCCGTAATTAAAAAACTTCCGCCCTTCAATGTCCTTGCCTATAGTTTCTCGATCGCCGCTCTTCTCCTCTCGCCAGCCCTATTATTTACAAGTAGCTCAATCATCAACCAAACTATTAATAACTCCCTCATAAATACTCAAAATTGGCAACTACAACTGCCATTCTTGCTCTACCTCGGCATCGTTTCCACGGGCTTTGCCTACCTAATTTATATTCAGGGCTTAAAATCAATAAAAGCAACGGTGGCAGGAATTGCTGGACTACTGGAACCTTTGACCGCAACTTGTCTAGGCATTATCGTATTTAAAGAAACCTTGGGAATTAGTGGCGTAATTGGTGGTGGATTGCTAATGGGATCGATCGCGCTCCTCAGTTTTCCAGATAAGGTCTCTAAAGCTTGATAAATTAGATAAATTAGAGATAAAACCGCAACAAATTTAGAATAAAATACATCAAACTAAGCATAACTTAGCTAAACTTAATTAATTTCCTGAAGCCACTTACAAAAACAAAAAGCATTGTAACTCTAAGCAAACAAACATTGCAAGTTCCCATATTTCTTGGTTCTTGACTCATAATTACTATTACATAGTTACTATTTTTCTATTCAATACTTACTTTATCCAACTTAATCCCAAATTTGAGGTATATCATGAACATTTCCCATTTGATTGCTCAAGCTGGTCAGTATCTCTCTGAAGCTATTTTGCGAATTTTCTCTCCCGATCAGGATATTTACCCTGTAATTGGTACTCAAGCCTTTGAAGGCGACCCCTACAAGGAATCTTCTAATTCTTGGTAGTTCGGATCACAATTTATCAAGTAATAAAAAATAAAGGGAGCATCTCTAGTAGGTGTATCCCTATTTTTGTGAGTTGTGGCTAGAGGTTTTGTTAAGTTTATATGTTAATTTTTGTTATGATGGGGCAGACTTAAAAATATATTGCCAAGGTATTGCTAAGAATACTGCCAAAAATATTATGGATTTTGTGACTACAATTGGTCTGTGTGCCGGGACATTGACCACGATCGCCTTTCTGCCTCAAGTAATCAAAACTTGGCGATCGAGATCCGCCGGAGATATTTCTCTTTCTATGCTCATCACCTTTCTAGTTGGTTTGTGCCTCTGGCTTCTATACGGAATCTATCTCCAAGCACCACCAGTAATTATTTCTAACTTTGTAACTATTCTGCTCAACTTAATTATTCTTTGGTTCAAGCTAAAATATAAATAGAATTTCATAATTCAATAAATTAAACCTTCAATAAACTGACAATTATCAATAAGTTTCAGTAACTGTTAACAATTAAATTAATGAGTGTTTTTAACCAAGAAAAATTACTATTCACCCCTGCTAATCCTTTACCCAATGCCATACCAACTATCTTTGCTTTTCCTAATGAATATACCGTCGGGATTACGAGCCTTGGTTATCAGGTAGTATGGGCAGCTTTGGCAATGCGGAATGATCTAGAGGTATCGAGATTATTCACTGACCTCCATGAATCTTTACCAAGGGAACCAGAGTTAGTGGGGTTTTCGCTTTCTTGGGAATTGGACTACATCAATATTCTTAATCTTTTGGAGTTTTTAGAAATTCCCACCTCCACAAAAGACCGGGGTGATAATCATCCTTTGGTTTTTGGTGGCGGTACGGTATTGACGGCAAATCCAGAACCCTTTGCTGATTTTTTTGATGTGGTTTTATTGGGTGATGGCGAAGATTTATTGACTAATTTTTTAGATAGTTATCAACAGGTAAGAACTGCCGATCGAGCGACAAAGCTATTACACCTTGCCCAAGTACCGGGAATTTATATTCCGAGTTTATACGAAGTCACCTATGCAGGCAATGATGGCGTAATTACTGCCATTAATCCTGTTGATTCTAGAGTTCCTGCCCAAGTAGAAAAACAAACCTATCGAGGCAATACTCTATCAACTTCTACGGTCGTTACCGAAAAAGCTGCTTGGGAAAATATTTATATGGTGGAAGTGGTGCGGAGTTGTCCAGAAATGTGCCGTTTTTGCCTTGCGAGTTATCTAACTTTGCCCTTTCGGGTGGCTAATTTACAAGATTCTTTAATTCCGGCGATCGACCAAGGTTTAACCGTGACAAATCGCCTTGGGTTATTAGGAGCCTCAGTCACGCAGCACCCAGAATTTGCCGAATTATTAAATCATCTCTGCCAGCCTAAATATGCGGATATCCGCCTGAGTATTGCCTCGGTACGCACCAACACAGTGACAGAACAATTGGCAACGACCCTAAGCAAACTTCAAACTACTTCGATTACGATCGCTGTGGAAAGTGGCTCAGAAAATGTTAGGAAAATTGTCAATAAAAAGCTAAGTAATGAGGAGATTGTCCAAGCAGCAATTAATGCTAAAGCTGGGGGATTAAAATCTCTAAAACTCTACGGAATGGTGGGAATTCCGGGGGAAGAAGCGGCGGATTTGGAGGCAACTATTGCCATGATTACGGGTTTAAAAAAAGCTGCTCCGGGGCTGAAATTAACTCTAGGTTGCAGCACTTTTGTGCCTAAATCCCATACTCCTTTTCAATGGTTTGGGGTAAATTCTCAAGCAGAAAAAAGATTGAAACTATTAGAGAAAAAGTTAAAATCTCAAGGGATTAGTTTCCGTCCAGAAAGTTATAATTGGTCAGTAATTCAAGCCCTAATTTCGAGGGGCGATCGACGGCTAACTCCTCTACTAAAATTAACCAGAGAATACGGTGATTCCCTCGGTAGTTTTCGCCGAGCTTTCAAGGAACTCCGGGGACAATTACCACCCTTAGATTACTATGTCCATGAAAACTGGAATCTAGAAACAATATTACCTTGGCATCATCTCCAAGGAGCCATCCCGATCGCAACTCTCAAGAAGCATTTAGACTCTAGTGGCGTGTCTTTATAGAAGGCTATTATCGCTGTTTCTAGACCTCTAAACCGAAGAGAATTATGATAACGCATAAATTATTGAAATTTCGAGATCAAAAACTTTTAGAGCAAGCCCTTACCCATAGTTCCTATGCCAACGAGAACCCCGGTCATAGCCATAACGAGCGCCTAGAGTTCTTGGGAGATGCCTTGCTCAATTTCTTGAGTGGAGAATATCTCTATCTACGGGAGCCATTGCTGCCAGAAGGGGAAATGACTTGGCGACGATCGCACCTTGTGGATGAACAACAACTAGCCAAATTTGCCCAAGAAATTGGTTTGGGTCAGTATCTGCGCCTCGGCAAAGGGTTAAGCCAATCCGGGGGCGATCGCAATCCAAACCTGTTAAGTAGTGCTTTTGAGGCAGTGATCGGAGCCTACTATTTAGACAGTGATGGAAATTTAGCCAACCTGCGATCGATCGTGAGAGATTTTTTTGATGCGGCTCTATTAAATAAACTATCCCCAGCAAATCAACCCCCTACCTACGTTGATGCCAAAAATCAGTTTCAGGTTTGGGTACAGGCAAATTTTAATTCTCTCTTGCCTCGCTATGTGACCGATCGCATTGGTGGCTCAGATCACGCCCCAGAATATCTAGCCAAAGTCTTTGTAGCCCAAAAAATTTATGGGGAAGGCAAAGCGTCAGGCAAAAAAGAGGCAGAGAAAAAAGCCGCTGCCAATGCTCTAGCTAAATTACGACAGCTTCCCTAAAGATTCAAGTTTGTAGATTTAATTCTCTACCATAGCCACAATTAAACAGCAGACTACATTACATTTTTTACAACTATATACATTCTCTAGTTTTTCTCTTTTTCACTGTAAATTAATGCAGAGATAAAATACTTTTATTATTAAGAAATAAACATAAGAAATGACAAACCTACTGCCAAATTTGTTTTCCTCCCAAGGATACATTCCCCACGGTCATTGCTACCTATGGCAGACCCCTTTGGTTAGCTTACATATCTTCGCCGATGCCCTAATTGCCATTTCCTACTATGCCATTCCCATTGCTTTGCTCTACTTTGTCAGCAAACGCCAAGATATGCCTTTCAAGAAAGTATTTGTACTATTTGGAGTTTTCATTATTTCCTGTGGCACAGCCCATTTGATGGAGATATTAACCCTTTGGTATCCAGTTTATTGGTTGTCGGGAGGATTGAAATTATTCACAGCCCTGATTTCTTTTTATACAGCCCTATCTCTCATGCCCCTCATTCCCCAATTCCTGAGCTTAAGAAGTCCAAGAGAATTAGAAGCAGTTAATCAACAACTCCAAACCCAAATCACGGAAACTTTGCAAGCTCAGATCAAAACTCAGAAATTAGCAGAGGAATTGGAACGCCGGGTAGAAGAGCGGACAAGGGAATTATCAGTAACTTTGGCAAATCTCCAGCGATCGCAAGTGCAACTAGTCCAGAGTGAAAAAATGTCTAGCTTGGGGCAGTTGGTAGCGGGGGTAGCCCATGAAATTAATAACCCAGTTAATTTTATTTCTGGCAATCTGACCCATGCCGAAAACTATACAAATACCTTGATGGCGGCTGTGCGTCTCTATCAATCTCATTATCCCCAACCAAAACCCGAACTCCTAGAAGCAGTGGAAAATATGGAGCTAGATTTTATCCTCAAAGATTTACCTAATCTAGTTAATTCTATGAATTTGGGGGTGAAGCGGATTCAGGGGATTGTGGTTTCCTTGAGGACGTTTTCCCGGATGGATGAATCTGAGCAAAAACGGGTGGATATTCATGAGGGGATTGATAGTAGTTTGGTGATCTTACAAAGTCGGCTAAAGGCAAGCTCTTCTAGACCAGAGATTATGGTGATTAAGGAGTACGCTGATCTGCCCCTAGTAGATTGCTATCCGGGTCAGCTCAATCAGGTATTTATGAATATTTTGGTGAATGCCATCGACTCTTTAGAATCACACTTCGTGAACAATGCCCTGACTGGAGTTGCCCAATCTCCTCAAATTCCCCAAATTACGATTAGTACCAATCTTGAAAATAATCTAGAAGATCCAGAGATTCAGGAAGTAGAAATTAGGATTGCTGATAATGGTCAAGGCATGACGGAGGAGACCAAAAAAAATTATTTGATCCCTTTTTTACGACCAAAGCGATCGGCAAAGGTACAGGCTTGGGGTTATCAATTAGCTACCAGATTATTACCGAACTTCACCACGGTCGGCTTGCTGTCAACTCGACTCTAGGGGTAGGTACTGAATTTGTGATCTCAATTCCCTTAAACCGCCCTTCTAGTTTACCTGCTTTGTCTTCTCAACAGTCCTTGGAATTTTTGGAAGGGAAGGACAGTCGGAATCTCAAGTTTTATAAAATTACCAAGGAAGAAGGAGAATCATAGATTATGGCTGATGATTTAATAAGTTAAACGGGCAAGACAGGCGATCGCAATCCCCAGAAATAGCCCCACAATTACCTGAAATGGTGTATGTCCCAATAATTCCTTAAGACGATCGTCATTAAATTCCTTCCCCTCTTCAAACAACTCATCAATAATCTGGTTGAGGATTCTCGCTTGTTTCCCCGCCGCCTGTCGGACTCCCGCCGCATCATACATGACAATCACAGCAAACAGGGTCGCGATCGCAAACTCATTACTATCCCATCCCGATTCCTGCCCCACTCCCGTTGCCAGAGCCGAAACCAGAGCCGAGTGAGCGCTGGGCATTCCCCCCGTCCCCACTAGTACCCGGATATTAAATTTTTTGTTTTTAAAAATCTCGATCAAGAGTTTAATAACTTGAGAAATAAAAGAAGCAGCGATCGCCACAATGAGGACATGATTATTGAGAATGGTAGAAAAATCCTGCATAGTTTGTTCCGGGTTGGAGACTCCTAGTGAGTACGACTTGTAATATAACCAGCGATCGCCCAGAGAGCCGCTCCTTTTTCGCCCCAGGGTTTCAACTCCGCCTGGGCAGAGGTCACGAGTTCTTCAGCTTTGTGGCGAGATTTTTCTAAACCCCACAAACTAGGATAGGTAGCTTTTTGGGCTTGTAAATCTTTCCCTGCCGTCTTGCCCAACTGTTCTTGGGTAGCAGTAATATCGAGAATATCATCGACAATTTGGAACGCCAAACCAATATTCTGAGCGTATCTTGCCAACCTTGCCAAATCTTCAGGCTCTGCCCCAGCGAGGATAGCTCCCGACAGGACACTGGCTTCTAACAAGGCTCCGGTTTTATGGGTATGGATAAATGTCAGAGTTGCTTCTGTCACATCTGGGTTTCCCTCAGAATCTAGGTCTACCACCTGTCCCCCCACTAGTCCAGCAGCACCTACCGCTTGGGCAAGTTTGCTGACTACTTGTAATAATCTAGGGGCAGGAACCTCTTGAGTTTTTGTGACCATTTCAAAGGCGTAGGCAAGGAGGGCATCGCCAGCCAGGACGGCAATATCTTCACCATAAACTTTGTGGTTGGTAGGTTTACCCCGGCGGAAATCATCATTATCCATACAAGGCAGGTCGTCATGGATCAGGGACATGGTGTGGATAATCTCCAAAGCGCAGGCGGTGGGCATAGCCATAGCGGGAGTTCCCCCCAGAAGTTCGCAGGTTGCCAAACAAAGGATCGGGCGCAACCGTTTTCCCCCAGCCATTAGGGAGTAGCGCATGGATTCGTAGATTTTCTCTGGATAAATTACCTCGATCGACTGATCAAGGGCAATTTCGACTTCTTGCTGTCGCTGTTGGAGATAACTACCTAAATTAAAATTACTACTCATCCCTAAAAATCCTCACCTCCACAAATAATCCTCATCATTTTATCCGGTTCGGTTACTTTTGGTGAACTGATAATTACTACACAACGCTGAGACGATCGAGATAACTGGTTACGGTATTAACCATCAACATCGCCACTGTCATCTGTCCCACGCCGCCGGGAACAGGAGTAATATAGCTTGCCACTTCCTGTACTGCTGGAAAATCTACATCCCCCACCAGTCGAGAACCCTGCTCTGTAGAAATTCGGTTCATGCCCACATCAATAATTACCGCTCCGGGCTTAACCATCTCGGCAGTGATCATCAGGGGACGACCGATCGCTGCAATGAGAATATCTGCCCTGCGGGTTAATTCTGGTAAATTCTCAGTCCGAGAATGGGCGATCGACACCGTGGCATTTGCTTCCAACAGCATCAGGGCGAGGGGTTTGCC
>JAIMKT010000114.1:148-9364 GCA_020692245.1 Microcoleus sp. GA_180221_E-2-1-MAG-45_12 | reverse complement strand
ACGGTTAGAACCAGCTCTAGCTCGACCAGTTCCTTTTTGTTTCCAAGGCTTGCGACCACCACCCCGGACTTCAGCTCTGGTTTTGGTGCAGGCTGTCCCTTGACGCTGGTTATTCAGTTGGCGGACTAGAGAGCGGTGGACAATGTGGTTAGCGGTTTCTGGTTTGGCGACCTTTAGTTCTAGGTCAGCACTCCCCGCTTCTTCACCCTGCCAGTTTTTGATTATACAGTTGACCATAATTGTTACTGCAATTAATATTGCTTCAGAATTTCTAGAAAAATTAAACGAGAAATAAAATAGGAAATTAAACTTTCTAATTACCTGCTAATTGCCTGATTCATAATTCGTAATCACCAACTTGCAATTACCAATCAATTATCAATCTGGAATTACTTACCACCCACTAACCGAGCGGGGATAATGTTAACTAAAGCTCCAGACTTACCGGGAACCGTACCTTTGACGAGGATCAGGTTACGATCGCTATCCACCCGGATTACAGTTAATTTTTTAGAGGTGGTTTGAGTTCCCCCCAATCTCCCAGCCATTTTCTTGCCGGGATAAGTTCTACCGGGGGTTGTACCTGCACCAGTGGAGCCGGGTTGACGGTGGTTTTTGGAACCGTGAGACATGGGGCCACGGGCAAAGTTATGTCTTTTTTGATAACCAGCAAAGCCTTTACCGATGCTAGTACCAGTAACATCTACGATCTGACCTTCAGTGAAAATATCTGCCTTCACAGACCCACCTAGTTCGTAGGCACTGACATCAGCAAGACGATATTCGTGTAAATGTCTGACAAAGGGAGCCGAAGATTTAGCTAAATGACCTTTTTCGGGTTGGCTCAAATTCTTTTCCTTAATAGCACCGTAGCCCAACTGCACCGCAGTATAGCCGTCAGTAGCTTCGGTTTTGACCTGAGTGATGTGGCAGGGGCCAGCTTCAATGACGGTGACAGGGACTGCTTTCCCTGCTTGGTCAAAGATCTGGGTCATTCCCACTTTAGTGCCGAGAATACCAATAGACACGGGTTACTCCTTTGATTATTAAATAAACACTAGAATCTAGGGAATCTAGAAGAAATCCCTGAAGTTAAACCTAGAATTTCACGGCAATTTTTCACCAAAGAATACGCTAACCATCATATTTAATGATTAGAACGCAACAAAGGAATCTAATTTTCGTGAGTCAGCGATCGACGACCTTAAGAAAGTTCTTTAAGAAGACTGCTTAAAATTGCTTGAGAACTGGCTAGGAAATTTTACGTCTTGGTTTCTAGGGACTTGGGAAGTAACCCTCCAGTATCCACAGGCTGAAACCTTATGCAAATTTATAGTTAAAAAATATAACTGAAAATAAACGCATTTCCGTAATTTAGTTACAGCTTTCTAATATAGAACATTTTTCTGTCTATGTCTAGACTTTGCACGATATTTTCTGATTGGAGGTTTGATGAGAGATTTAATTGTGCAGAATTGTGCAGATACCTAGAGGTTAATCTCAGAACGCAGGGTTTTGAATCCTTATCAAGTTTTTTATATTTAAGGGGCGTAGGGCTTTGCATCTTTATCAATAGATTAATTTGCGCCTAATTTGGAGATGGGGGCGGAATTGGCGGAAATAGTCTGGCTAATCCTTGCTGAATATCTTCTGCCATGACTAGTTGATTGCCGTAGCCCACTACGACCCGAACTAGGGAAGGCAGGTTATTTTGTTCTGCTTCTAGGTAAATGGGTTCTACATAAAGCAGAGAGTTGGCAATGGGAATTACTAGGAGGTTGCCTTGGATCGCCTTGGCTCCTTGACGATTCCAGAGGGAAATTTGCTGGGAGATGTCGGGATCGGTGTTGATGCGGGTGTCGATTTGTTCGGGACCAAAGGTTAATTGTTGTTTAGGAAAGCGATAGAGGAGGAGTTTGCCATAGTTTTCACCATCCGATCGAGCCGCAAGCCAAGAGATCATATTATTGCGCTCCGTGGGGGTGAAGGGCAGGAGCAAAATAAATTCTTCGCTGGGAGAATCTGGTAAGTCCAAAATTAGATAGTAGGGTTCTACCTGTTGGGGTTTGTCGCCATAAATTTCCTTGGGAATCTGCCACTGATCTTCCCGGTTGTAAAAAACCCTAGCATCGGTCATGTGGTAGTTGAGGAGTTGCTGGGATTGAATGCTAAATAAATCCACCGGATAGCGAATGTGCGATCGCAACAGACTGGGCATCTGCTCTAGGGACTGGAAGAGATTAGGAAATATGCGCTGCCAAGTTTGAATGATCGGGTCGTTGGGATAGGCTACATAGAAACTTACTGTGCCGTTGTAGGCATCGATGACAACTTTTACCGAGTTGCGAATGTAGTTGAAAGGATTATTACCGGGATCGGCGTAGGGATAGCGATCGCTCGTGGTGTAGGCATCAATGATCCAAAATAAATTACTGTCGGGTTGGCTCGGATCAATATCGGCAGCAACTAGATAGGGGTCTCGATCGTATCGCAAGAAGGGGGCAATCTCCCGGACACGTTGGTTAATATTCCGCCGTCCGAGGAGTTTCGTTTCTGGAGTAAAAGTATCCGTAAATAGGATCTGCCAATCCCGGAGATACCAAGCAAACAAAGCCCGTTGCCAGAAATTCCCCAGTCCAATTCCCCCCGCACCAGCGTAGGTATTGTAGACATTCTCATCCCCTTGGGGATAGTCCAACTCCTGGAATTTACTCCCGGTCATCACATAGTTATTGGTCAACTCGCCGTAATAGATCCGGGGTTTGCGAATAGGGATTTTTTGGCGGACTGTTTCATTAGCTGTCCATAAATTCCCCTCTTCGTCCCCTGCCGTGCCAATATCTTTGACTAAATATTCTGGTAATCCCCCCGCATCAAAGGTATTCACCGGATTCATCACAAAACCATAGCCGTGGGTATAAATAAGATGACGGTTTACCCAAGTCTGGGCTTGGGCAGGAATGCTATCTTGATTTAGCTCCCTTGCTGTGACCATTACCTGCCGAGTGTTGCTGGGTACACCCTCTCCAGTGAGGTTCGGCGCACTACTGAGGGGTAGAGTGTAGCGATCGATATCAGCATCAGCTAGGTTGTAATAAAGACGGATTTGCTGGAGTTGGCGCAGAGCAACTAAAAGGGGGCGTTTATCCCAGAGGCGAATATTGTCGATCGTCAGGCTATTTTGCTGGAGTTCAGTGGCGGTGAGATTATCTTCTGGTCGGAAGGGTTTGGATTCAATATTATTAAGATCGTAGGCAAGGCGGGTGAAGTCAATCGTATTTTGAATGTAGGTAGTTTCTTGGGTGAGTTCGTTGGGTTCGACAAGGAGCTTTTGGATCACTGTGGGCAGGGTTAGATTGGCGATCGAGCCACTGAGAATACAAACAATACTGCCGTAGATTAACCAGTGATTTAGCTGGGGAACTAGTCGATAGCGCACCACACACCACCCCAAGGAAAGAGCCAAAATGGCACTAATTACACTCAGAATAATATTCAAAGGTAGGGCAACTTGGACATCGGTATAGCTGGCACCGTAGCTGGCTCCGCCTCTAGAGTAAAAAATCTCATAGCACTCTAGCCAAAAATGAATCATTAAGCTCCAACTTAAGCAACTGCCCAACGCTGCTAAATGCCGGACTTGGGGCAGGGAAAACCCTAGAAATTTCCCTTGAGCGATGCTATCCCCAGACAAGAGATATACTAACACCACGGCAATGAGACCATAGCTAAACATGCCCACTAGCCAAAACCGGAATAACTCTAGCTCCGGCAGCCTGAATACATAAAAGCTAATATCTAAATTCCATAGGGGGTCTGCTTGTTGGAAGGAGGTGGGATTAAGAAATTGGAGAAATCTTGCCCAGTTGGTAGCCAGAACCATGGTGAAGACAAAGCTAAACAGAAGGGCGATCGAGCGTAATATAAATCTAGTTTTGACCAGCAACAACAAAGGCACAAGGAAAAACACACCCCCTCGAATCAGGCTCCCCATCTGGCTATCCCCGACCTTAGGCAGATCAGTGAATAGGGCGATCGGCAGGGGTGGACTGTCTACAAAACCAGCGTTCCCTCCTTCCCCAACTTTGGCAAAACTAGTAAACCCAGTAAAGCTAATAAAATTGGCAAAGTTACCATCCGCCTGCCACAGATCAAACAAAACTCGCCCGTAGTACCACAACAACAGACTGATTACAAGGCAAAGCCCAATCGTCAAGGGGAGGAGCGATCGCAGCCGGAGAGATTTTTTAGCTAAGGTCTTGGGAGATGATTTAGATTTTGATGAATTGGGGGATGAAGTTGGGGACGAATTTGGGGATGGGGAGGCGTGTTTGAGTCGATCGGCTACCTGAAGATTTCCCCAGAAAAACCCCAAGGAGACACCCAGCACAATGATCCCTAGAACTAACTGAGTAATCAACTTCCGCCCCAACACCCCTAGATAATCCACCTCCACAAACCACAACACCTCCACCACCAACCGAGTCCCCACCTCCACAGCGAAAACTCCCAATAAGCAGTACATCAGTACCCATAATGGCTTGATTTTTGGGGTAAAAGTGTTGCTCTTCATCATGGATACCCCGATCTAGTTAATGATTATCAATTCAGTAGAATGTGTTAGCGTAGCGTAACGCATCAAGCTATTTTTATTTCAGCCAAATCTATTTTTATTTTAGTCAAGTCAAGCCAGTAACGTGTGTCCACTTCATACCTAAATCTAACTATTAGGAGTATTGCTAGTAGAAATAGTGTTACGAAAATTAAACTCTTGGGCGCTGGGATGGCAGCTAATGCAGGTAGTGATTTTAGCTGGTTCAGGAAATCTAACTTGGGGATGCAAAGCCCGGAAAAAGCGGGAATCTCTGGCAAACACGGGCAGGCGGTCTTCCACGGCTGCAAGACGAGAAAAAGTTCCTAGATAATTCCACATTAGCCGGACTTCCACACTAGAAATAACTGGGAGAGTGGCTTCATAGTGCTGGTTGAGATTTTCGAGGAGGCGCTGCCAAGCTTGTCGGGGCAGGAGTTCGGCGGGGAGAGCTATATGACAGGTGCTACAGTTGGCAAAATAGACCTGTAATCCCTGTTCGTAGCTTTTGGGAATGATATCTATGGTGGGGCTATTGTCTATCAAATCTCTAATAGCTGCGGGAGTTGTTCTCGGCGTATTCCCCAGAGTTGGTAAGGGAGAAACCTGAGCAAGTTGTTGATTAGCTGGTTGATTAGCTGGTTGATTAGCCAAGGGAATAGATAATTGATTAGTTGCCCCTGCCATGCCCTGACCCAAAAAGCCACAACTCAAAACTAGGCAAAAAATAATAAGTACTTTTTTTAGTTGTTGCTGAATTTGTTGAAGAATTTTATTAATTAGATTGTTAAATTGCGGTGGGAATTGTTGCTGAAAAATCATATGGCTACCGTGCGGAGTAAGCGATCGACCACTGTATTTGCTCGTTTGCCTCCTGTGGGAATCAGGCGATGGCAGAGGACATGGGGAGCGAGGAATTTGACATCATCAGGAATAGCATAATCCCGTCCCTGAAGGAATGCAAAGGCTTGGGCACTTTTCTGCAAAGCCACGGTTCCCCTAGGACTAACTCCGAGAGTAATCTCCTCATCTTCTCTGGAGGCTCGAACTAAATTAACGATGTATTGTTGCAGAGATAGTTCCACTTTCACCTGATTAACTGCTTCCCGGAGTCCTGCCATTTCGCTGAGGGAAATACACGGCTTGACTTCCGCCAGTTTTTGGTTGGTTTGATGAAGTTGCAACATTGCTAATTCTTCGGCAGCAGTGGGATAGCCCAGACTTAGAGAAAGTAAGAACCGATCCATTTGGGCTTCCGGCAGGGGAAAAGTACCTTGATACTCGATCGGGTTTTGGGTGGCAATGACAAAAAAGGGACTAGGGACAAGGCGAGATTGATTATCTACAGTGACTTGTTTTTCTTCCATCACTTCCAGCAGCGCCGATTGCGTCCGGGGAGTGGCTCGGTTAATTTCATCGGTGAGGAGAATATTATTAAACACAGGGCCCGCTAAAAACTCAAATTCCCTCGTGTTGGGGTTCCAGATATTTGTCCCGGTAATATCCGTAGGTAGCAAATCTGGGGTGCATTGAATTCTGCCAAAGGTACCATCGATCGATCGCGCTAAACTCTTAGCTAAAAGCGTCTTTCCCACTCCCGGCACATCCTCTAGCAACACATGCCCCCCAGCTAACATGGCTACGAGAACTAGCTCGATCGACTCCGATTTACCAACAATAGTCTGCCCCAGATTTGCCTTGAGTTGAGTGATTTTTTCTCGCATAAAATTTTATTTAAGATGGCTTTTAGAATGGTTTTTAAGATAGTTGGGTAGGATCGATCCCAATTCTCGGAGTTTTGCTGCCATTGTATCTCTGTTCATTATAAATGATGGGGGATGTTCCCCAATTGCCTAGCCACTTCTGCATCTATATTTATCTGAGCTTTGAGAGCGTCGATCGAGGGAAACTTTTGTTCTGGGCGGAGAAATTCTCTGAGTTCGATCGTGATAGTTTCTCCATACAAATTTCCCCGCCAATCTAGGAGATGAACTTCTACATGGGGATCGAAGCTTTGGGGATCAACGCTGGGACGAACGCCCACATTCATAACTCCGGGCAGGCGTTTGTCTTGATGGATCACCGTAACGGCATAAACTCCGTACCGAGGGAGAAATTTTTCTGAAGGGATTTGGATATTTGCCGTAGGAAAGCCAAGGGTTCTGCCCAGCTTTTTGCCTTGAATTACTGTTCCCATGAGGGTGTAGGGTCGCCCCAGTAGGAGGTTAGCAGCAGGAATCTGTCCTAGGGAGAGATGATGGCGAATACTGGAGGAGGAAATCTGAGAAAATTCGGCTGTTTCTGGAGAATGGGTATCTAGTTGCAGGTTTTGGAGGGGAATAATCTGGGGCTGAATATTGTGGGCTTGGGCTAAACGGGCTAAATCTTCAGCGTTGCCCGATCGATCCCGTCCAAAATGAAAATTCGCCCCGACACTAACCTGCATAGCTTTTAATTGTCGAGCCAGAATTTCTGTGACAAATTCCTCTGGGGTGAGACGAGCAATTTTTTGATCAAAGGGAAGCAAGACTACTTGTTCTAAGCCCAAAGTTTGCAGGTAGGCAATTTTTTCTGGGAGGGGGGTGAGGAGGCTATGGGGTTGACCAGAGAAAAACTGCCGGGGATGGGGATGAAAGGTTAGAAGGGTGCTGTGGGCGTGGGAAAAAGATTTTGCAAGGGCAGCGGCAATGACCAAATTATGCCCTCGATGAATACCGTCAAAGTTACCGAGGGCGATCGAAGTAGGCGTTTTAATTTCAGTTAAATCAGAGGTTATCCACACGCTTTACATTTTGACATAAATTCGCTCCAGCTTTTTCTCTAATTTATCCCTAATCCAAGGTTTGCAATTTCTGGATTTGTTCTAGGGATAATCCGGTGAATTGAGTAATTAGGTCTACAGCAATACCTGAGTTGAGCATATTTAGGGCAATTTGCTTGGCAGCCTCAGCCTTACCTTCAGCCTTGCCTTTTGCTTCACCTTTTGCTTCACCTTCTAGGAGGATTTCTTGATAAGTAACTGATTCTTTCATGATTTCTGTCCTCAGTAATCTGTGGATTATTTCCCTGCTTAATGTTAACCCGGAAATGATGTAGGTGGCTGCGGCGATATTACTCTGGATGTTTTTGTCAGCTATGATTTCAATTTGTTGAGCAACTTGCTCTAGAGCTTCTTCTGGGTTGGCAGTTTGAGAGAGGGTGACGAAGGGCAGTAGTCCTTGGTATTGTTGCAGGGCTTCTCTTGGCTGTTCCCAGAGCCGAATAATGTTGAATTGGTGATTGGTTTGGTCTAAGGTGAAACTATTTTGGTAGGCGAGGGCTGAGTTGGTGGGCTTGAGGTAAATTACGGTTTGATGGATTTTCTTGGTAGGAAATTTCCGGTGTAGTCTGACCCAATAATCTAACATTCGCAAGGGCATATTTTCATCGGTGCTGGTTTGAAATTCTAGGTGCAGGATAATTTCTGAGGATTCTAGAAATATTAGGGAGTCGGCACGGATAGGTTCGGCGGAGAGTTCTGTTGGTTCAAGTTTAGTTAGGGGGAGGGGTTTGCCAAGAAGCCAGCTTGTGAAGTCGATCGAGAAGTTTTCGGCTAGGTATTTGCAGGTGTTGTCGTAGGTCATTATCAAGAAATATTATTGTAAAGAAAGGGATAGTTTAGGATAACCACTAGATTGATGAACAAGGGGCTTATAGATTGATGATAAACAAGAGGCTTAAGCCCCTTACCTGTCCTAAGAAGCAACTCTGACTTTGCTAGGGTTTTGTAGGGCTACAAATTTTAAAAAAAATCTCAGAACTTTTCCGGGTTTTCGGGAATGGGGGGCAAGGGGGGTGAAGTTTCTGGGTAGTCACAAAAAAGAAGTAAATTCTTCTGGTCTATTCTCTGTAATATTACTGTCTTGACAAACTAGTTCATTGTTGTGTTAGTTTATTCGAGATAAAAAAACTAGTCTGAGCAAGTCCCAAATCTTTATACTGACAGGAAGTATGTAGAAAAAGACACAAACTTAGGCTATAATGCCGAAGACTGGAAAAAATACTTATGGGGATACTTCCAAATCTGGCACTAGTTTGGGGTATTCTGTCTGATATTAGTCTTGCTAGTGCTATAGAAATCAAAAACATTGAGGTAAGTTCTTGACTATGTCTGAACAAAGATATCCATTAAAATTAGCTCTCCTAGTAGCGGCCTCTGCGGCTTTGGCAATTGGGACGAGTTTTCAAGATCCTGTTTCTGCTCAGGTAACTAGTGGTTCTGGCACGGCTGGAACTGCTGGCGGTTTAGCCACGCCCGGTGGTAATGGTGGTGAGGCTAATGTATTTGGTAGTGCTAATGCTCCTGCGGCTGAAGCCTTTGGTGGTAATGGTGGTGCTGGTGGTGCTGGTGTGGACGTTAGCAATGTAAACCCCCCAGCATTGGTTGACCTATTACCTCCCGGTATCACTACTGGTCAACCCGGTGGTGCTGGTGGTGCTGCAAATGCCCTTGGTTTCCCTAGTGGTGGGGCAGCTACTGCTGTTGGTGGTACTGGTGGTGTTGGTGGTACTGGTAGTAGTGGTAGCTCTAATACCTCTATTGCCCCTGCAAATCCAAATACGGTTATCCCCGTTGCTGGTAATGT
>JAIMKT010000114.1:0-117 GCA_020692245.1 Microcoleus sp. GA_180221_E-2-1-MAG-45_12 | reverse complement strand
GGTGTTGGTGGTGCTGGTGGTGCTGCCCTAGCGACTGGCGGGGTCAACAACACTGGAAAAGGTGGTTCAGCAGTAGCAACTGGTGGTACTGGTGGCAATGGTGGGATTGGTGGTACC
>JAIMKT010000113.1 GCA_020692245.1 Microcoleus sp. GA_180221_E-2-1-MAG-45_12 | reverse complement strand
AATTCCATCACCAGCACCATTGCAATCCTCACCAGCGATCGCCCCGGAAGTTTTAACTTTTCTCCGCAATCCTGAAGCACCACCAACACCATTGCCTGTAGTGGTAGGGATACCTCCAACTTCAGAGCTAACTCCAGAGACAATCCCACAAATAATTATAGAAATTCCACAGATAATTTTAGAGCCAATCCCACAAATAGTTCTAGAGCCAATTCCATTCCCAATCCCCACTTCTAGCCCTGTACCGAATTTATCTCCTGCCTTGACTGGGGAACAGGTCAATCAATTTTCTAGGGATTTTCGGGGTGGACAGTCCTTGATCCTTGGGGGTGGGAATATCCGTCCAGTAGCTAGGACAGATACTTGGTTAGAAATCCAGCGATCTCTCAGAGACATCAGTACCAACTCGGAAGTTAATCCAGCGATTATTTATATTTTCTTTGGTCAACTGGAGACAACCTTGGGAAGAACCCATGAACAGATGCGCTTGATGGTGGAGCGATCGAGCTTAGTGCCTAGAGACGATGACCAGTTAGAAATAGTTGTTATTTTCAAGGATGGGGAGCCGATTCGCAAGACTCTAGACCTGACTCGGCGAGAAGTAGTTGATGTAGTTGAGCAATTTCGCCGGGAGATCACCGCCTACGAAACTAATCCCGGTGCCTATCTGGAACCGTCCCAACAATTTTATCAATGGCTGATTGCGCCGATCGCCCCAGAGTTACAAGCAAGACAAGTTAATAATTTAAATTTCCTGCTCGATCGAGAACTGCGAGTACTTCCCCTTGCTGCTCTCCACGATGGACAAAGATTCCTTGTTGAAAGTTATAGTTTGGCAATGCTGCCGCCTTTGTATCTAACTCTAGAACAACCAGAGTTTACGGGTTTAGTGATGCAGTCAGAGGGAATATTTAGGTTAGCGAGTCTTTGGGATGTTGACGAGGAAGCCGCCCTAGGGATAGTTACTAATTTCTCCGATCAGTTAACCGCAGTTCCCCTCCGAGCCGAAGCCTTGCGCCGTACCCAGCTAGCCATGTTACGTCCCCAAATCCCCACATCAGAAGATTTATTAGAAATGGGCGATCGTAATTTCAGCCATCCCTACTTTTGGAGTGCCTTTACCCTTGTGGAAAATCCTTGGTAAAAATTAGTTAAAGATTAAATTAGAGATTAAACCGGAGATTAAATAGTTTTTTCTTGGCATTGTGTTGAGTAATGAATTAAGTTAAGAAAAGATACAAATATATACGGATAAGGTGATTTATGACGGGAACTATTAATCCTGAGAAATCTGATCTATCTTGGCTATTGTTTACCAAAGAGCAGCAAACTCCAGCCCCTGACAATCTGGTGGGAGAGTTTATCCAAGAGACTTTTGCGCTCACAAAAAGATTATTTATTCAACTCCAGCGCCGCCCTTCCACCCTAATCGCCGGGATGATCCAGCCCTTGATGTGGTTGATTTTGTTTGGGGCTTTGTTCCAGAATGCTCCCCAAGGATTTTTTGGCACTGATACTAGCTATGGGCAGTTTTTGGGGGCGGGGGTGATTGTGTTTACCGCCTTTGCGGGGGCTTTGAATGCGGGATTGCCCGTGATGTTCGATCGAGAGTTTGGTTTTCTCAATCGGCTCTTGGTGGCACCCTTGGCTTCCCGGTTTTCGATCGTTACAGCTTCGGCAATTTATATTATTTCCTTGAGCTTATTGCAAACAGCGGTGATCGTGGCGGCAAGTGCAGCACTGGGTTCTGGTCTGCCCAATATGTTGGGATTGGGAGCGATCGTCCTGATTATTTTTCTGTTGGTACTAGGAGTCACCGCCCTAAGCTTGGGGTTAGCCTTTGCCCTGCCCGGACATATTGAACTGATTGCCGTAATTTTTGTCACCAATCTACCCCTCCTCTTTGCCAGTACAGCCCTAGCGCCCCTCTCTTTCATGCCCCAGTGGTTGCAGGTGGTGGTGAGTTTGAATCCTCTGAGTTATGCGATCGAGCCAATTCGCTATCTGTACCTCCACGGGGATTGGGCTTTGAATAGCGTGGTATTAGCGGCTCCCTGGGGAGAAGTAAATTTTGGTACTGCCTTGCTGATATTATTAGGCTTTGATATCCTAATTTTGGTGGCAATTCAGCCATTATTGAAACGTCGTTTTGCTTAGGCATTGAAGGGATTGAGCAGACCTGTGAAGAAGATTCCCCTGTGGTTAGTTAGTTTTTCATTGATGGCAAATGGCTTGCTAATCTTGGCGATCGTCTATGTTGCCTACCGACAAATTCTGCCCCAAGCGATCGCTACGGATAACCCCTCTGGAACTAGTCAACCCAGCGATGCGAACTCTCCGGGATCTGGAAGCGGCAGCAGATTGGAGCTTAGTTATCAAGAGTGGCTAGATATTTTGGCGACGGAGGCAAAGGTGATTACCGAAAGGGATGTGGACAATGTGGCTGTCCTCCTTGGTGATTCCCTCTCTCAATGGTTTCCGCCAGAACTATTACCACGGGATTTGGAGTGGCTAAATCAGGGGATTTCTGGAGAAGGTTCCGTAGGCTTACTACGGCGCTTAAGAATTATTGATGATACGGATCCCCAATGGATTGTGGTGATGATCGGCATCAATGACTTAATCCGGGGAGAAGCAGAAGAAACCCTAGTCGCCAACCAACTAGAAATTGTCCGCTCTCTCAAAGAACGTCATCCCAATAGCAAAATTTTGCTGCAATCCATTCTGCCCCATAGTGATGAGCAGGCTACATGGGAGCGGCGGGATCTCTTGTTAGCAATTCCTAATAGTAAAATTCAAAAAATTAACGATCGCCTAAAAATTATTGCCAGAGAAGAAAAAATTGATTATCTTGATCTATATCCCTTGTTTGCAGATACCCAAGGTAATCTTAAGCTAAACCTAACTACCGATGGTCTGCATCTCAGTCCCCAGGGTTATCAAGTTTGGAGTGTGGCTCTCCAAGTCTTTTTTCAAGTGCGTTCTGCTCCTATCAACTAAATAAAATCTATGACTGCCTCAGTACCAAAAGTTTTACAAATTAGTGTCGAAGAATTACGTCAGGTTTTGGCTGCAAATTCCCCAGAGGTACAACTAATCGATGTCCGGGAACCTGCTGAGATATCGATCGCCCAGCTTCCGGGTTTTCAGGTATTTTCCTTGAGTGAATTTGATAGTTGGTCAGAAAATATCCTCACTCAGTTCGATCCACAGAAAGAAACTCTAGTTTTGTGTCATCATGGGGTACGCTCTGGGCAGATGTGCCAATGGTTAGTCAGTCAGGGTTTTAGTCAAGTTAAAAATATTGTGGGTGGGATTGATGCTTATTCTGGTTTAATCGATCCCTCAGTACCTCGATATTAGGAAGCTCCACTAATAATAAGTTTAGTTACTCTGAATAGGTTTGCCATGCAAGTAAGTTTAAGCGATCGACAACAACACATCCTTGCCTGTACGGTCAGACACTACATCGCAACAGCCGAGCCTGTGGGTTCCAAGGTGCTGGCAGCAGACTACAACCTAAATATTAGCCCCGCCACGATCCGGGCTTGCTTGGGAATGCTCGAAAAAGAGGGCTTACTATACCAGCCCCATACTTCCTCTGGGCGGGTTCCCTCCGATTCTGGCTATCGCATCTATGTGGATCAACTCCTTGCCCTAGAAGAATATCCCAATTCCCAGATAGATAGTTTTTTGCGAGAACAATTGCCTCCAGTGGGAACAGCGACGGTGGAGCATCGCCATTTTGATGAGGTAGTCCGGGGTGCCGCCCAAATTTTGGCAACCTTAAGCGGCTACATTACCCTGATTACCCAGCCCCAAGCTCTCCACAATCGGCTCCGCCATCTGCAACTAGTCCAAGTCGCCCCGGCTAAGGTGATGCTGATCGTGGTCACGGATAATTACGTTACCCAGTCGGTGTTGATGGATCTGCCCTTGGGGTCAGAGTTGCCCGATGGGGAGTTGGTCGATCGAGAGTTGCAGATTCTCTCTAATTTTCTCCTAGAGCAGTTGCGGGGGCAGAGTTTGGGAGATTTAGCCCGACTAGATTGGCAGGAACTCGATCGTCAGTTTGCCAAGTATGCCGATTTTCTCCGGGATCTGCTCACCGAACTCCAACGGCGCAGCCAGCCCACAGGCTCCTCCCCGATCATGATTCACGGCTTGGCAGAAGCTCTCCGGCTTCCAGAATTTTCTGAATTACAACAGGTACAAATGCTTTTACATCTCCTTGAGCAGGAACAGGAGCAGGTGTGGCAGGTCATCTTTGATGCGTCTACCGATCAGCGTGGGGATCATCATCTGGATCATCGCTTGGATGCCCGAATAGATAATTTATCCCAGCGTTCATCTCAACGCCCATCTCCACGTTCTCAGGGGCAGGAGGCTCGATCAATCCTGACAAATCAGCGCCGGGTGAAAGTCGTAATCGGGGCAGAAAACCCCCTAGAGCCAATGCGTAGTTATACTTTGATAGCTGCGCCCTACCAACAGGGAAGTATCAATGTCGGCAGTGTGGGTGTCTTGGGCCCAACCCGGATGCTCTACGAAAAGGCGATCGCCCTCGTGGAAGCTACTGCTGATTATCTTTCGGCATCTCTAAGTTAATTTGTTAATCTATCGTTAATACTGAAATCTAACCCCACAATCCCAACCCTGAATTTATGAATGACCAGCCCAACCCCCAACCACCCCAGCGCAGATTTTGGCTATGGTTTGGTTTGATTTTTGCGACAGTATTTTCTCTGGCTGCCGGAATTGTGGGCTTTTTTGTCTATCAAACCTACTCGATCGGCAAAAATATTACTTCCCCCACCCCGATCGCCGTCCCCGTAGAAACTCCTGATCAAGAAAAACTCGTAGATTTGGGAGAGCGCTTAACTACCTTTCAAACTGCCATTGCGGAGGATCAACCGGGAGAATTAGTCCTCTCTGCGGAGGATCTAAATACATTAATTTCCGCAGAGCCAGATTTTGCCGGACGGTTTTACTTTGATATCCAAGCAGATGAAGTATCCCTGAAGGGGGCGCTACCCTTGGATTCGATTCCGGGATTTGAGGGGCGGTTCTTTAATGGGACGATCGCCATGCGGGTCAATCTCCAAGACCAGAACTTAGTAGTCACCCCCACAAAATTAGTGTTAGATAATCCAGAAATGCCTAGTTTTGTTCAAGAAGCTCTGTTAGATAGCTTGAAGAAACAAAATCTTGCTGAGGAAGCTGCCAAGGATCCAGAGTTTCAACAATGGCTGCAAACGGTGAAAAGTATCCGAGTAGATGCGGGAAAAATTATTATTACTCGTTAGGATCATAATTCCTTCAAAGTTGCGGGAGGTCGATCGAGTTTTTCTAAAATTTTTAGTTAAATATCTTGGTTAAATATCTCGGTTAAATATCAGTATTTTTCCGTATTAATAGTTGCCAGCAATTTATAATTAGCTTGGATACACCTTAAAAAGCTTGTAATTAATTTAGACATAATTTTATAAAACCTAGGCATGGATATCAAAAATGGCTTTGTCGGCTCGATCGGCAACACTCCCCTCATTCGCTTAAATAGTTTCAGTGCTGAAACTGGATGTGAAATCCTTGGTAAGGCCGAGTTTCTCAACCCCGGCGGCTCTGTGAAAGACCGGGCGGCGCTGTATATCATTGAAGATGCGGAAGCCAAGGGCTTGCTGAAACCGGGGGGAACGGTGGTGGAAGGCACGGCGGGTAATACGGGGATCGGTCTAGCCCATATCTGCAATGCCAAGGGTTATAAATGTTTAATCGTGATCCCCGATACTCAATCCCAAGAAAAAATTGATGCTCTGCGCACCTTAGGAGCTGAGGTCAGAACAGTTCCAGCCGTGCCTTACAAAGACCCCAATAATTACGTGAAACTTTCGGGGAGACTAGCCCAAGAAATCCCCAACGCTATCTGGGCAAACCAGTTTGATAATTTGGCAAACCGTCAGGCTCACTACGAAACCACGGCGGTAGAAATTTGGGAACAAACCAGAGGCAAGGTAGACGGCTGGGTAGCAGCTACAGGAACCGGGGGAACCTTTGCCGGGGTAGCGATGTATCTCAAGGAAAAGAATCCTCAAATTAAGAATGTCTTGGCTGACCCCATGGGCAGTGGTTTATACAGCTATGTGAAAACTGGGGAACCAAAGAGTGAAGGCAGTTCGATCACCGAAGGCATTGGCAATAGTCGGGTGACGGCAAATATGGAAGGTGTACCCATTGATGATGCTCTGCAAGTGACGGATCAAGAGGCTTTACGGGTGGTCTATCAACTCCTGAGAAAGGATGGCTTATTTATGGGCGGCTCTGTAGGGATCAATGTGGGGGGAGCGGTGGCTCTGGCGAAACAGTTGGGGGCGGGGCATACGATCGTGACCGTGCTATGTGATGGGGGCGCTCGCTATCAATCCCGCTTATTTAATCCAGAATGGTTAGCTACTAAGGGTTTATCTGTCCCCGAATAGTTTAGCTAATTGAGGCGTGTCAAAATGCTAGATACTGATAATTTCATGGGATTAAATCTAAATTTAGCTAATTAGAAGATGGCGATCGCAGTAGATAAGCAAAATACCTCGGATTCCTTTGAGCAGAAGTTGTGGAAAACTGCGGATAAGCTGCGAAAAAATATTGATGCGGCGGAATATAAGCACATTGTTTTAGGGTTAATTTTTCTAAAATATATTTCCGATGTCTTTGAGGTGTTGCACCAAAAGCTGATCCTAGGTGAGGGAGATTATGCCGGAGCCGATCCAGAAGATCGGGATGAGTATGCGGCGGAGAATGTATTTTTTGTACCTGTGGAGGCGCGGTGGTCTTCTCTGCAAGGACAAGCGAAACAGCCGGATATTGGCAAAACTGTTGATCTGGCGATGGAGGCGATCGAGCGGGAAAATACGAAGCGGCTTAGGGGGATTTTGCCCGGGGATTGATGGCTCGAATATAAAATGGAATCCTGAAGGGTCATTTTTGAATGATGCTCATAAAGACCTGAAGGCAGATTTTGTGATTGCCAATCCTCCGTTTAATGATAGTGATTGGGGCGGTGATTTATTACAAAATGATGGACGTTGGCAGTATGGCAAGCCTCCTGCGGGTAATGCCAACTTTGTTTGGGTACAACATTTCCTTTATCACTTGTCGCCTACGGGTTCGGCAGGGTTTGTATTATCTCAATGGTTCGCTGTCGTCAAATACGAGTGGTGAGGGGGAGATTCGCAAGGCTTTAGTGGTGCAGGATTTGGTGGATTGTATTGTGATGTTGCCGACGCAGCTTTTCTACAATACGGGGATTCCCGCTTGTTTGTGGTTTTTGAGTCGATATAAAAATGGGAATAAGCACCGCGATCGTAAGGGTGAGGTGTTGTTTATTGATGCTTCTGAGCTTGGCTATATGGTGAATCGCAGTAGTCGGGCGTTTACGGAAGAGGAGATTAAGCGGGTGGCACATACTTATCATGAGTGGAAGCGGAAGCCCTCCCCTAGCCCCTCCCAGAGAGAGGAGAAAATTTACAGTGATATTAAGGGCTTTTGTAAGTCGGCGAGTTTAGCAGAAATTGAGAAGCATAATTTTGTGTTGACTCCGGGGCTCTATGTGGGGATTCCTGATGAGGTGGAGGATGATGTTAGTTTTGACGATCGGATGGGTGCGCTTACAATGGCTTTAGGGGAGCAGATGCGAGAGGGTCGGCTTTTGGATGAGGAGATTAAAAAGCAGTTAGGGAAGGTTGGGTTTATTGTTAGCGATCGATTGGTTGATTAAGGAGGTTTTATGATTACTTTTCAAGAAATTATTAGAGCTATTGAGGCAGAAATGTTGAAAGATAGGTTCACATAGAAAAAAAGGGGACAAAATATAGTAATGTATCCCCTAGAAAATAAAAAATAGTAAGATTATAATATCCTTGCTTTCCAAAATAGTCAAACCCCTTCTGAAGCAGCTTCGGGCTAATGACTACCCCGTATTAAACTCTCAATTATTCTTTGAAATCTGGTTGACATTTGTTTTAGACCAAAGTTTGACCAGCATGAGAGACCTATTTTATCAGCTAAATAAAACAGGCATTGATGTTGATATCTCAACTTTCTTTAAAGCCTGTAAAAATCGGCAAGGGCAAAACTTCAGTAGAATATATGTAGAACTGATGGAGAAACTAAAGCGTCAGCGTTCAGGGACAAAACAGATGTTATTCCCCATTGATTCCACAGTAATTCCCTTAACAAGTAAGTTATTTGCAGAGCAGAAATATCATCAAGTTAAGTTGCTAAATGGTCTTAACCTCACTCAAAGAAATCCGAGTGAATGCTTAATTCATTTTGGACAAGGAAATGATGCGAAGTTTCTAGATACAGTCACAGGAATAATTCCCGATAATGCAGTTGACATAATGGATAGAGGATTTGCTAGATGGGACTTCTTAGAGCAAATGAGTCAAGCTAAAACCTTGTTTTTAGTGAGGATAAGGAACAATATGAAAACTGAAGTAGCCCATGAAAGATATCAAATTGTGTGTTTCTGTGATTTAGAGAGCAAGGTGGAATATAGGTTGGCAACTAACCTTAAAGAAGTAAGTAATGAAGAGGTAGGAGAAATCTACCGACAAAGATGGCAGATTGAACTATTATGGAAATTCTTAAAGACGCATCTTAAATTAGATAAATTAATCACGAAAAGTGTTAATGGTGTCACTATTCAAATCTACATGGTTTTAATAGCATATATAATTCTACAGTTGATAGAAATCCCAGAATTTTATGGGCATAAATTAATAGATAAGCTTCGTTATTTGCAACTAGAACTAAGACACTGTGGCTCGATTATCCACTGGAGTTATGATCTATTTGCAGAGACTCTTATCGGATGCAAAGCAACCTCGTCAGCTTTTATGTAAAGTTTTATCATCGTTTTTCAACATTTCTGATCATCACCGTCCGCACTCCCAACAATATATCTAGCGTTTTCACCCACGAATACATTTTTCCCCACGGTCGCTTCTGGAATCATGATGCTGTTCCTAGCCATAATAAAGACCTGAGAACTATAAAAAAATGGTATCTCAACGGTATTAATTACTCAAAAACCTTTGCTAACTGGCTTCAGAATTTTGATGATTCTCAGGCGATCGTCAAAATTTTAGATTACGGAATGGATTATGCTAAGTTTCGCCGCATCTGGCGGTTTTATTTGCTGTGGTTTGTTGCTAACTTTGCCAGTTGTAATGGGGAATATAACGGTAATGGTCAATATTTAATGGTTCACGTCTAGTGAATTAATTAGTCCTCGTGTATTGTAAGAAACATTCCTGTGCAGACTTCTAGTAATTGCGCTATAATCAAAATATAAGCATGGGACCGTAAAGGTTTCGACGTTTTGGCGAAATCCGTGCTGTGCAGGTCGAGAGTGAGCCTCCTCTCGCTAATCAAAGGTTCAAACAAAATGTAAATGCGAACAACATCGTTCCTTTTGCTCGTAAAGCAGCCGCTGTTGCCTAAGAACCTCTAATACAGGTCCGAGCGTCTCTAGTTTGACTCCGTTAAGAGCTATAGACAAACCCCCAACGGATGCTCTAGGTAATTGCCTTTGGTCGATCGCCTAGCTAAGAAAACCACCAAAGCATCCCATCGTCCGGGATAATGGACGGTTCCCGCTGTGCGGATCAAAACAGCTAAACCTGTGAACGAATGGTAGGTAAATACCCAAGGCGGACGGCAGTTCGACTCTGCCCGGTTCCACTAAAAACCTCAAAAATTAAATAGGCTAAATAAGCCTTAAAAATAACCGTGTCCAGCAGTCCTTAAAAAACTCTGCCACGGTTTTTAATTATTTCCCGCCCATAAAGCTTTCGGTTCAGAAATATAGCAAGCGCCGCCCCAGTAAGGACGTAGAATGAATAAATAAAAGCATCTATG
>JAIMKT010000112.1 GCA_020692245.1 Microcoleus sp. GA_180221_E-2-1-MAG-45_12 | reverse complement strand
AGATTTTAGCTTATCCTTACTTTTTTAGGACTACCCGATTGTTTACTTTTTGCGATCGCCCCTATCTGGATACTGAGTATTTTTTCTTAATTTAAGAACAAGGTCTGGGCAATAAATGCTAGAACTGAAGAGTCTTATCAGCAAAAACCAATCCCTGATAACTGATAACTGTTCACTGAATAACTGGTAACTGCATATGTCCCTCGAACTCCAGCCCCTTGATGAATACAATCTCAAGCTCCAAGCCAATGTCCATCCTGTAGATTGGGTGAATCCCTCTCCGGCTGAGGTTTATGATCTGGTGGTGTTGGGGGGCGGCACGGCGGGTTTGGTGGTGGCAGCAGGGGCGGCGGGTTTGGGGTTGGGGCTGAAAGTTGCCCTCGTGGAGAAAAATCTTTTGGGGGGAGATTGCCTAAATGTGGGTTGTGTGCCTTCTAAGTGCTTGATTCGCTCCTCACGGGTGGCGGCAGAAATGCGGGATGCAGAGCCTTGGGGAGTCCACGCTCCAAAAAAGATCGAGGTAGATTTTCCGGGAGTAATGCAAAGAATGCGCCGGATTCGATCGGGTATCAGCCATCACGATTCTGCCGAACGGTTTCGAGGTTTAGGTGTTGATGTTTTCCTTGGCACGGCTCAATTTCAGGATCATCAAACTGTTGAGGTCGAGGGGAAAAATCTGAAATTCAAAAAAGCGGTGATTGCTACAGGCGCACGAGCTACTCGTCCCCAAATTCCGGGATTAGCAGAGGCGGGATACCTCACTAATGAAACCGTATTTTCCTTAACCGATCGTCCCCAACGATTAGCAGTGATTGGCGGTGGGCCGATCGGCTGTGAACTGGCTCAGGCTTTCCATCGGTTAGGCTCTCAGGTGACTTTGTTCCATAAGCATGGGCATCTGCTCGACAAAGAAGACCCCGAAGCGGCGGAGATTGTCCAAGCAGAATTTCTCCGGGAAGGCGTGGGGCTAATTCTGAGTAGTAGTCTCGATCGAGTAGAAAAAACTGCTACGGGGAAAACTATCTATTACCAGCAGGATGGGGTGGAAAAAACTATTGAAGTAGACGAGATTTTGGTGGGGGCTGGTCGATCGCCCAATGTGGAAGGCTTGAACCTCGAAGCGGTGGGGGTGCAGTTTAATCAGAAGGGAATAGTTGTGAATGACTACCTGCAAACCACTAACCCCAAAATTTATGGAGCCGGGGATATTTGCATGAATTGGCAATTTACCCATGCTGCCGATGCTGCGGCTCGGATCGTGATTAAAAATACTCTATTTTCGCCCTTTGGTTTAGGACGGAGTAAATTAAGTAATCTGGTCATGCCTTGGGTAACTTATACGGATCCAGAAATTGCCCACGTAGGTTTGTATGAAAAAGAAGCTCAAGCCAAAGGATTAGCTACCGATACAATTAAAATCCCTTTTAGTTCCGTTGATAGAGCCATTACCGATGGGGAAACTAACGGTTTTATTAAGGTTTTGCATGAAAAAGGGAGCGATCGCATCCTCGGAGCCACTATTGTCGCTCGTCATGCTGGAGAAATGATCAGTGAAGTTACCCTAGCGATCGTCACTAAACAAGGACTCAACGCCCTTTCTGGAGTGATTCATCCCTACCCGACCCAAGCGGAAGCCATCAAAAAAGCCGCCGATGCTTACCGGAAAACTCTGCTCACGCCCCGGACTCAGACGTTATTAAAATTCCTCACCAAGTTGAGTTAAAACTCGTTATATTCAATCTGTTCAACTTCGATTCGACTTCGATACCCGAAAAACTTTTACCCTTAACTATTTTGGCTACCTTCCTCCGTCCCCTCAGCTATAAACATCAATGGCTTTACGATACCTTCTCTCGCCTTGCTGCCCTGCCCCTTGGTGGTGAGAGCAAATTTCGGCAACTGCCTCTCCAAGGTTTAACGATCGCTGCCGATAGCAAAATTCTCGATCTCTGCTGTGGCAGTGGGCAGTCTACCAAGTTTCTTGTCCAACATTCCTCTAAGGTAACTGGCTTAGATGCTTCCCCGGTGTCCCTCGATCGGGCAAAACACAATGTCCCCCAAGCTGATTATGTAGAAGGGATGGCTGAAAAAATGCCCTTTCCCGACCAAACTTTTGATTTAGTGCATACCAGTGCCGCTCTCCATGAGATGTCTTCAGAGCAACTACAGGAGATTTTGCAGGAGGTCGATCGAGTCCTTGTCCCCGGCGGTATTTTTATTCTTACAGATTTTCATCAAGCGACAAACCCCTTATTTCTCTCTGGGCTGTGGCTATTTCTATGGTTATTTGAAACGGAAACTGCTTGGGAATTGTTGAGAACTGACCTCGGCGAACTCTTAGAAAAACTGGGCTTGGTAGTTATTAATAATCGGCTCTATGCTGGGGGCAGTCTCCAAGTAATTCAAGCCCAAAAACCTATTTAAAACTCTTATTTGACTTATCATAAGCTATCTAAATCAGTTAATTTAACGTCATACCATTTCACGAGATATATGATCCTAATAGCGCATCTACAGCACTTGCCAATCTAGTGTAGTACAGTAGGAAGCGAGCGATTCCATAGCAAAGAAAGGGATCGTTAAGATACCTCATAACCTGATGAACAAGGAGCTTAAGCTCTTTGCCTGTTTGAGTCGATCGCAACCTTGGGGAAGAGTTGATTCAAGAACGCAGAGAAGAAACTTACAGAAAATCCTAATAGTTCTTGATCAAGATTTCTTGGACTTTGCCTCTCTTGGCACCATCAGAATTGATGGATCTCGTTGCTGCTATTTCAATTTGTTTGTAGCTATCGTTATATAAATTTCTAATAAAATCAGTGTAGGCATTGCTAAGTAAGATATAGCACCCTCGATCGCTCAACTCATCAACAACTTTTTTTAGTCTTTCTTGCTCATCTCGATCGAACTTATCAACATAATAGCTGGTGAAGGAGGCAGTAGTAGATACGGGATCGTAGGGCGGATCGAAGTAGATAAAATCACCTTTTTTTGCCTCGCTAACTGCTGCTTGAAAATCTTCGTTGAGAATATTGATCTTATTGGTAGATAGATATTCACTAACAGCTTTGAGGACATCAGTTTCTACAATATTGGGGTTTTCATAGCGTCCGAAGGGAACATTAAATTGCCCAGAGGCATTGACTCTAAATAGTCCGTTATAGCAAGTTTTATTTAAGAAAATAATTCTGGCAGCAGATTCTACTGGGTTTTTCTTCGTGAGAGTATCATTGCGATCCCAACTTCTGAGGTCATAATAATAACTTTCTTCATTCTTGTGTTGCTTTAACTCTGCAATTAGTTCATCCACATTATCTCTAACTACTTCGTAACAGTTGATTAACTGAGGGTTTCGATCGCTAATCGTCGCCCGTTGAGGTTGGAGATCAAAAAACATGGCTCCCCCACCAATAAAAGGTTCAAAGTAAGATTGAGTAGTCCTATCCCACTGGGTCGGCATATTCTCTCTGAGAACTTTCTGAAGTTGTCTTTTGCCCCCAGCCCATTTTAGGAAAGGTTTCACTAATTCATTTTTTGCGGACATGACTAATTCCAAAATAGATGTAGCTTGCTGAGAGCTTAGGTATGATAGCTGATCAAAAATCAAACTAAAGATTAAATTTGATTCTAAGATTGTAGGTAAATAGAAATATCAAGAGACTAGGTAATATAATGTATTTCTGAATTGACCACTAAAAAATCCGTTAATAAATCCGTTAACAACTATACACTGCCACTCCAAATTTGCGTTAACCCCATGTCGATCGAGAAATTCCGAGAACCAGTAGAAGAACGAGAAGTGAGGCGACCACCGAAAGTACCTTGGGGGCGGCGGGTTGCGGCTTTTGCCATTGATTTTTACACGATCTGGTTAATCAGTCTGTTTTTTGGGAATGGCGGCTTGTTGCAGTTGTCGGTGTTTGCTGGGGGCTGGATTTGTCTGCGGGTGTTTTTGCCAGCCAATAATCGGGGGCAGAGCTTGGGACGATGGGCGATGGATATGAAGGTGTTGGAGGAGCGGGCTAACCGGATTCCCACTTTGATTGATCTAATGAAGCGGGAAGGGATCACCGGGCTGGGGGCAATTTTGGCAGTGCAGGGACTAGCGATCGGGCTGACTAATGCCATGATTTTGGTACTATTAACAACACCTTTGATTGTTGATTGTGTCCTTGCCTTGGGGGATGAAGACTATCGTCAAGCCTTCCACGATCGCATCGCCCACACCATCACTGCCCAGAGTCAACGGGGATTTTCCCTCGATCTGCGCCTCAAAAAGCTAGTTGCCAAAATCCAACGCTCTATGAGACAATAGAAAGCTGTGTCTAAATTAATTAACTAAGAATTAAACCTTACCGGAAAAACCTATGGCTGCCAAGAAAGGAGTTCGGATTATTATTACCCTAGAATGCACGGAATGCCGTAGCAATCTTGATAAGCGATCGCCCGGTGTTTCTCGCTATACCACCATGAAAAACCGCCGGAACACTACCGCTCGTCTAGAGCTAAAGAAATTTTGCACCCACTGCAACAAGCACACTACCCACAAAGAAATCAAGTAATCGGTAGCTGCATCCAGATTTGTCAATATTTGTCAACAGATTAATTGTCAATGGATTAATTAGTAATAAATTAGTCGGCAAATCAATTAGTAGTTTATGCCAGAAATCTATCTAGGATTGATCAATTTATTTAGTTACAAGTTATCGATCGTCAAATAATTTCTATATTTATCCCCAATAATTACCTAATAATTACCCAGAAAATCATGGCTTACTTTCGCAAAAGACTTTCCCCGATCAAACCCGGCACTGTTATTGACTATAAAGATGTAGAGATGCTGCGCCGTTTTATCACCGAGCGAGGCAAGATTCTCCCCCGGCGGATTACTGGCTTGACTGCTAAGCAACAAAGAGATTTGACTCAAGCTGTGAAGCAAGCTCGCATCGTTGCCCTCCTGCCTTTTATTAATATTGAAGGTTAAGCTAAATAAAATTAACGACTTGAGTGGCTAGTTAGGCGTGGATATAGGAACTCTGATTGAATTTCGGCTACAGGGCGATCGACGACTAGCGGTGGTCACTCGTCCAGAAGGCAAAAAGCATTGGGTCGTGACGGACGATCGCCAGCAAACCCATACTCTCCATCCCCGACAGATTACCTACGAAATCAAAGGGAATACTTATAAAGTTGCCGACTTGCCGAAATTCTGGCAGGGGGTACAGCCCTATCTAGACCCTTCGAGCTTGGAAGTGGCGTGGGAACTTTTGGTAGAGGATGGGGAATCAGTCAATGTCCCTGGTCTGGCGCAAATTCTTTTTTCTGATCAAAGCCCGGAATTGTGTTACGCCGCTTACTACTTGCTATCGGAAGACAAGCTATATTTTAAGCAAAAGGCTGATCATTACGAGCCTCGTTCGGCAGCGATCGTGGCGGATATTAAACATCAGCTCACGGTAGCCGAGCAGAAACAACAGGCTGAACGGGAATTTTTCCAACGGATCCACCAGAGCCTAGCAGGTCAAGAAATAATCTGGCAAGAGAGCGATCGCCCCCGGATTGAAGCCCTCGAAAAATGGGTGCTGCAACCAGAAACTCCGGTGAAAGCTGCCCAAGAAATTCTCTCTGTGCTCGATCGACCAAATTATCCTGATGCGGCTTGGCAGTTACTTCTCGACTTAAAATGGTGGAACCCCAACGAAAATCTGTTTCTGCGGCGTAGCCAAATTCCTGTGCAATTTTCCCCCAAGGTACTGACTGTGGCTCAACAATGTCTTGATTCCATCCCCGATGATGCCGATGCCGATCACCGTCTTGACCTGACTCATCTCAAGGTCTACACCATTGACGACGAAAGCACCGAAGAAATTGATGATGGGCTAAGTGTTGAATATCTCTCCACAGGGCAGCAGCGTCTCTGGATTCACATTGCAGATCCTTCCCGGTTGGTGACTCCCGGCGATGAGTTAGACACGGAAGCCAGAAAGCGTAGCACCACTGTCTATTTGCCCACGGGCATGATCCCCATGTTTCCCCCCGCCCTTGCCACTGGGCCCATGAGTCTCCGGCAGGGGCATTTATGTGTAGCCCTCAGTTTTGGCGTGATTCTCGATGAAGCAGGGGCTGTGCAGGAGTACGAAATTCATCCCACCTTGATTAAACCAACCTACCGCCTCACCTACGAAGATGTGGATGAGATGCTATTGCTAGGAGTTCAAGGGGAACAGGAAATTGAAGCGATCGCCGCTTGGTCAAAACAGCGAGAACTGTGGCGGCGTTCCCAAGGAGCGGTGAGTATCCGTCTGCCAGAAGCAATTATCAAAGTTAAAGACGAGTCAGAAGTTACGGTAGAACTGCTCAACGATACCCCTTCCCGGCAGTTAGTGGCAGAGATGATGATTCTCGCCGGGGAAGTTGCCGGACGCTACGGACAAGAGCATCAATTACCCCTACCTTTTCGGAGTCAACCCCAGCCAGAACTGCCTTCTGAGGAAGAACTTTTGCAATTACCTTCTGGTCCCGTACGTTCCTGTGCTTTACGGCGTTGTATGCCCCGTAGTGAAATGTCCACCAGCCCCGCCCGTCATTCCAGCCTTGCCCTGAATACCTACACTCAAGTTACTTCCCCCATCCGTCGCTACACAGACCTCCTTGCCCATTTTCAAATCAAAGCCCATCTACGGGGATCAACCCTGCCTTTTTCCTTGGTAGAACTCCAGCAAATTCTCCAGAGTGTCACCAGTTCTGCCTACGAAGCAACTTTAGTGGAGCGGCAGACCAATCGTTATTGGGGTTTGGAGTTTCTGCGCCGTAATTCTGATCAGGTGTGGCAGGCTTTGGTGCTGCGTTGGTTGCGGGAACACGAAAATTTGGGCTTAATACTTTTGGAGGATTTGGGATTGGAACTAGCCATGCGTTTTAATCGACAGGTCAATTTGGGCGATCGCATTGAAGTTCAAGTCAGCCACGCCGATCCCCGCCAAGATGTGATCCAGTTCCGAGAATTAGTCAATCAAGGTACTGCCACAATTAATTAGTTTATGGCAAATTAGTTATGGCAAAAAAAATGGATATATTGGATACAATTTTATATAACCCTTTTAGATAATTATGCAAAAACATAAATCGATATTTGTCTTTGTGATTATTTTGGTAGCGGTGGCGATCGCTGTTGCCATTAGGATTCCCCCTCGCCTGGGCTTAGACCTCCGGGGAGGCTCCCAGTTGACCATCCAAGTAAAAACCACTGACCAAATTACAGAAATTACCGCCGAGCGTCTCCAAGATGTTTTGAAAATCATTGAAAATCGGGTTAATGGTTTGGGGGTATCCGAGGCGGTGGTGCAAACAGCTGGAGAAGACCAAATTTCTGTGCAACTGCCGGGAGTCAATGATCCCAGCCAAGCTGAACGAGTTTTGGGGGGGACGGCTCAACTAGAATTTCGGACTCAAAAGCCCGGCACAGAAGCCCAGTTTCAGGTAGAACTGCAAATTCGCCAACAGCTCCAGCGAGAACAGGAAGAATTTAAGCTTAATGGTGGCGATCCAGAGGCAATCAAAAAAAATAAAGAGTCCCTCGATCGCAGTAATGCCGCCCTCAAGGATTTATTTGCAGTCACCGGATTTACCGGAAAAAATCTCCGAGATGCCCGACCCCAACCAACTCCTGCTAATGGCTGGCAAGTTACCCTGAGTTTTGATGAAGAAGGCGCACAGCTATTTGCCGATCTAACCAAAGAACTAGCCGGAACTGGGCGCAGTATTGGCATATTTCTCGATGACACCCTGATTAGCTACCCCAATGTTGGTCCTGAATTTGCCCAATCAGGAATTACTGGGGGCGGAGCTACCATTTTTGGTGACTTCTTCACAGCCCAGAGTTCCAACGAGCTATCTGTGCAGCTACGGGGTGGAGCCTTGCCTTTACCTGTAGAAATCATTGAAAACCGGACAGTTGGAGCGAGTTTGGGGCAGGATAGTATCAACAGTAGTATTAATGCTGCCTTGGGGGGAACCTTCTTGGTACTGGTGTTCATGGCTGTGTATTACCGCCTGCCCGGAGTAATTGCCAACTGTGCGCTGATTATTTACACTCTCCTCACCTACGCCGTAACGGTCTTAATTGGTGTCACCCTGACATTACCGGGGATTGCGGGATTTATTCTCAGCATTGGGATGGCGGTGGATGCCAATGTGCTGATCTTTGAGCGGACACGGGAGGAATTGCGGGATGGGAAGACCCTTTATCGATCGGTGGACTCTGGTTTTTATCGAGCTTTTTCCAGTATTTTAGATGGCAACGTCACAACGGTGATTGCCTGTGCAGCCTTGTTTTGGTTAGGAACAGGATTAGTCAAAGGGTTTGCCCTGACCCTGGCGATCGGGGTGGTAATTAGTATGTTTACAGCAGTTACCTGTAGCCGAACTTTTATGCTCTTGCTAGTTTTGGGGATGCCCAGCCTCAAACAAAATCCAGAACTTTTTGCCCCCAATATCAAGCAACTTAGCGACAAAAAAACTGCTTAGGTGGCAGTATCTAGCAATTAATTTGGCAATTAGCGAAGAGTAGTCTGACAATCTAGTAGGAACTAGAATTAGGAGAAACTATGCGACTTAATATTATTAAACAACGCAATCTTTGGTGGTCGATTTCTGCCGTGGTGATTATTGCTGGGATTATCTCCATGATTATTTCTTGGACAAATCCAGACATTGGTGCGCCCCTCCGCCCCGGTTTAGATTTTGTCGGCGGCACAAGATTGCAGGTGGAACTAGATTGCACTGTCCCGGAAAATTGCGATCGCCCCATTGATATCAACGCCGTTCGAGAAGTCATGGAAAGTCAGGGGCAGGGGGGCAGCACCATTCAAATTATTGGTGAAAAACAGCAGGGGGTAACGATCAGAACCAAGACTCTGGACGTAGAGCAGCGCAATCAATTACAAGCTGTCCTGACGGAAAAAATCGGCACTTTTGACCCCGGATCAACTCAAATTTCCACCGTTGGCCCCACCCTCGGACGACAGATTTTTATTGCCGGAGCTTTGGCAGTGCTGGTTTCTTTTTCGGGGATTTTAATTTATCTAACGATCCGCTTCCAGTTTGACTACGCCTTTTTTGCCTTTGTAGCTTTGTTCCATGATGTCTTTGTGACTATGGGCATTTTCTCCATGCTCGGTCTAGTGGCGGGAGTGGAAGTAGATAGTTTATTTGTGGTGGCGATTTTGACCATTATTGGGTTCTCAGTCAATGATACGGTGGTGATCTACGATCGAGTCCGGGAGGTAATTGCCCTCAACCCAGAAGAACCCATTGCTCAAGTAGTTGATGATGCCGTGAACCAGACCCTGACTCGATCGATCAACACTAGTTTCACAACTATGCTGCCTCTCTTTGCCATCTATCTCTTTGGTGGAGAAACCCTCAAGAATTTTGCCCTTGCCCTGATTATTGGCTTCATTGCTGGAGCTTACTCTAGTATTTTCGTTGCTAGTACGATGCTGGCTTGGTGGCGGGAACGGCATCCCGTAGCTCCTCCCAAACCCAAAATGGTGCCATCTCAGGAACAGGTATAGTATAACTAGGCGGGAAATATATCTAGGAGCTATTATGGATGATCCACACAACCTAGAGGGCAATGAAACAAAGGCAGCACCAAAGCTAGACCTAGAAAAATCAAATCTAGAAGTTGCCCTTGATCCCAAGCTGACCCAACAAATGCAAAAGCTCCATCAGTTAACTATCTACGGGCGGTGGTCTTTTGTCGCTCTCCTGTGGTTAGTGGTAGCTCCTTGGAGTCTCTGGAGTCTCCGGGCAGAGATTGCCTTGGGACAGCAATATTTTACTTGGGTGTTGGTTCGGTATGCGATCGTCTATAATCGTCTTCCCAGTCTTGCTTTGGGGTTTTGCATCGCCATGACTACCGCAG
>JAIMKT010000111.1:5189-10022 GCA_020692245.1 Microcoleus sp. GA_180221_E-2-1-MAG-45_12 | reverse complement strand
AGGATTTTCATTTCAAAACTGCTCACCATCTCTGTAACCAAGCAGGAATGATATTTGCTGAGGATTTGAATGTGAAGGCAATGTCTAAGGGAATGTTATGCAAGCATACTCTAGATGCAGGGTTTGGGCAGTTTTTATCTATTTTGGAATATGTTTGTTTCAAGGAAGATGTATTTTTCTTGAAGGTAGATAAAAATGGGACTTCTCAAACTTGTCCTCAGTGCCAGACTCATACAGGAAAGAAACCGTTGAGCCTGAGAGTTCATAAATGTCCTGAATGTGGCTTTCAAGTAGATAGGGATGTTGCGGCGGCGCAAATAGTAGTCCAGCGTGGGCTTGCAGCGGTAGGGCATACCGTCAAGATGCTTTCAGAGGGTAAGGTCACTAGACTCCCGATGATGAAAGAATCCCTGTCTCTTTAGAGCGGGGAGTGTCAATCTTCAGGAAATTCCCGTGGTAATCTTTGGTAAACCTTCTTTTGACTTTTTACCTTTCTTTTTACCAAGGGTTATGGCAAAATTCCTTCCCGAAACTACCGCCTACGTCACGATCACCCAGCAGTCTTGGCAGCAGGGGCGGATTGTGGGCGAAGTGCGAGCAGCAGACTACGAATGGCAGTTCCAGTGGTGTTTTCGGCGGAGTTTATTACTCGTTGAACCATCCCTCGGCAGGGCTTTGATCCAAGAACCTCTAGGCAGATTTCTAGAGCGATCGGACTATCAGCTAGAGCCGGGGGGTGATTATACCTTTGCAATTCGGGCAGAGTTGTAGAGATTAACACCCTGAAAATTGAGATCGTGCTATGTTAATTTTTGTAGCTCTAAGTTGGCTTAGGTTGACTACAGTTAATTTGTAGCTAATTTCTATGTAGCAATTAAGAAGAAGAACTTTTGAGGAAACAGAGATGACAGAACTGATAGATTCTATTCCCCCGGATATTAAGTTTGCCATGCAATTTTTCCACCCGGTGCTGATGTGGACATTGTTGGCTATTTCGTTTTATGCCCTGTATTTAGGGATTCAAATTAGAAGAACTCGGAAGGCCGAGGGTGAGAAGAAGAAAGAGCTAATTCAAGGGAAGTTTAATCTTAAGCATTTCCAAGTCGGCTCGATCGTCCTCCTATTGATGGTCGCAGGCAGTATTGGCGGCATGGCTGTCACCTATATTAACAATGGCAAGCTCTTCGTTGGGCCTCATCTGTTGGCTGGTTTGGGCATGACTGCGCTGATTGCTGGCTCCGCTTCCCTCTCTCCCCTCATGCAAAAAGGCAGCAACTGGGCAAGATATACTCACATTGGCTTGAATGTGATCATTATGAGTTTGTTTAGCTGGCAAGCCTTAACTGGGGTACAAATCGTCCAGAGGATTCTCGCCCCAACACCTTAAATCAGTGAACATTGAACAGTGAACAGTTAGCAGTTATCAAGAAAAAGTAAGGTGGGTATTGCTCAAGAAAGAAAAGGATTACCCACCTTACCAAAACTACGAAACTAGCCAAAAATTCGCTACTAACCAAGCTCCACCGATGGAACCAATCCAGCCCCCAACTAGGAGAATGATCAAGGCAAAGATTCCTCTGCCCAGCCCCCCAAAGGAACCTGATTCTGGTAGTCCGGTACGACGATCTTCTAGCATATTCCTGAACTCGTAGAGACAAGCTCCACCAACGCCCAAGACAACTGCTCCGGCGATCGCCCCTAGGGGAATGAACCACAAACTCTCCACTAACCCGAATCGCTCGATCGCCCCCCAGATAATAAGCACCCAAGGACTGACTATTAGTATCCCGCAGAACAAACCCAAAATTATATTCAAGGTTTTTACCCCTTAATACACACTACCTGCTTGAGGGTTGCCACAATTTCTACGAGGTCGGCTTGGTTTGCCATGACTTGCTCGATCGACTTGTAAGCCCCCGGAATTTCGTCAATTACCCCATTATCCTTGCGGCACTCCACTCCAGCAGTTTGTTGGATCAGGTCATCTAGGGAGAAATGCTTCTTTGCCTTGGTTCGAGACATCTGCCGCCCCGCCCCGTGGGAACAGGAACAATAGCTTTCATGATTGCCCTTGCCTTTAACAATAAAAGATTTCGCCCCCATGGAACCGGGGATAATACCATAGTCAGACTCCTGCGCCCGCACCGCTCCCTTGCGAGTCACGTAGACCTCTTCGCCGTAGTGGGTTTCCTTTTCGGCGTAGTTATGGTGGCAGTTGACCTGCATCAAGGGTTGAGAAGGTTTACCCCCTGCTAGGTGCTTTTCCAGTACCCGCTTACACCGAGCCATCATGATTTCCCGGTTGTAGCGAGCGTAGTTTTGCGCCCATTGTAAATCGTGCCAGTAGGCAGCAAATTCAGGAGTTCCGGCCACAAAGTAGGCAAGGTCTCGATCGGGAAGACTAGTCTCCGTGAGTTTTGCCAATTCTTTGCCCGTATCAATGTGGTGTTGAGCCAGCATATTACCAATGTGCCGAGAGCCAGAATGGAGCATCAGCCACACTTGATTTTCTGCATCTAGACACACTTCCACAAAGTGATTGCCGCCACCAAGGGAACCGAGTTGCTTAATAGCTTTCTTCTCCAGGCGTTGGACACCAGAATGGAGATGGCTAAATTCTCGCCAGCCCTGCCAGTTAGTCACACTTTTTTCGACTTCTTTATTTTCATTGAAGCCCACCGGAACTTCTGCTTCGATATCCAGACGAATTTGCTTGAGTTTTCCCTCCAGCTTTTCTGCATTAAAGGGCATTTTGATTGCCATCATGCCGCAATTGTGGACAAAGACCCCCGCAGCTAGGGCAAAGTTACCGTATTCAGGAACCGTCAAGCAATAGACATCTTGCTTTTCCACCAAAGGAATAACTGCAACTACTTTGTGATTGTAACCATGTTGAATTTCCCTCTGGGGGATTAAAGTATATCCATCCCTATCGATTTGGGAGTAAAAAGGCATCAAAGAGGTTCCCGTGGTTAAATATTGCGCTTCTTGGTATTCGCCGTTACGCAACATAAACTGATGGTCGGGAGTGCATTTAATTTCTTCCCCATTGTCCAATACAACTTTAAGTAGTTGGGCGTTATTTCTCGTTAATTTGGCTGTGGCTTTAGCTGCCATGACTCTGCCTGTGTCTGTGCAGGAGTAGACAAGAAATTCTTGGCTGTTTTTGGCTAATTCCTCGATCGCATAGGATTTGCCATCAACTAAAGGAACTTGAGTATCACCAGTAAAGCAACCAATATCCACCCCCACAGCAGCCGGGATGATAGCGTCCTTGGTAGCGATGACAGAACCAACCAAGGCTCCCTTACCCAAATGCACATCGGGCATCAAGGAGACGTGCTTAAACACGAAGGGGAGAGAGGCAACATTTTTTGCCATTTGGGTTTCGGCACTAGCTAACTCATGGTTTGCCCAGGATAGTACCGGGTGAGAGGTAGCTAATTCTAGTTTGTCGTAGGGCATAGTTTTTCGGGGATTTTATAGATAGTTGGGCATGGTGATGCCTCTTTGATTACCAATATACTACATGCATACTACAAATGTAAATGATCTTATTGGGCAGAGTTGGGAACTATCTCAAATCCTCTTGCCATATTAGTATTGGCTCAGGTTAAGTCTACGCCATGAGCGGCGGCAGCGTTAATCATAATCTTCTAAGTGCTGCAACTCTTCATCTACAGTCGTCTGCTACAATTACCCCATGATCACAGCCTACAAGTACAAATGATGTCCTAATAAATCCCAGTCCCATCAAATTGAGCCTTGCCGAAGTGCTGATGGCAATAGTTGTAAATCCAAACAGGACTGGTCAGAACTGCTCAACTTGCCGCCCTCATGTTCCTAAAACTATTCAGGATAGGCTCTATGCAATAGCAGGGTTCACTGAGAGACCCACATTGTCCGCCTAGCAACCCTTCGAGAAGCAAGCTACAGTATCGGGAGTCGTCATATACTCCTAGATATTCTCTCCCTTTTTAGACTCTAGATAGCAGCATGATGGACAGGAAGAGTGATGGTAAAAGTTGTGCCAATATTGAGTTGACTATCTACCTTGATCTGTCCTCGATGGAGATCGATAAATTGCTTGACAATGTGTAATCCCAGCCCAGTACCGGGAATATTACTAACATTTCTGCCCCGGTGGAAAGGCTCAAAAAGATGGGGTAAATCTTCTGGGGGAATACCGATGCCTCGATCGCTGATCTTGATAATTACCTGTTCCTGCCGTTTAGAAAGTTGTAGAGCCACAGGCTGATGATTAAAGGTATAGCGGAGGGAATTAGCAATAATATTAGTGAGAATTGATCGGAGTAATTTCTCATCTAGTTCTGCCATGAGGTTCTGCGATCGACTAGTCATCGTTAATTGAGGATAATCGTAATCTCTCTGCATCTCTGTAACCAAAGTTTGGCAAAACTCAACAAGATTTAGCTCGATCGGGCAGATTTCTAGTTTATGAGCTTCAATTTTCCCAATCACCAAAATATCATCAATCATTTGGGTCATCCGCTCCACATTCCTCTGCACCCCCCGGAGATAATCCCCACGCTGCTCTGGGGAAAGTTGGCTATCATAGCGCTCCAAGGACGAGGCTGACAGCAAAATATTGTGGAGGGGATTGCGAAACTCATGGCAGACCATGGAGACAAATCTTGATTTGAGTTCACTCATTTCCTGTAGCTGTTGGTTCGCCTGTTGGAGTTCGGCGGTGCGTTCCCAAACCTTCTGCTCAAGTTCTTCCTTTGTTCGTTGGAGGACTGCCTCTGCCCATTTGCGCTTGGTAATATCCTGAAAAGCTACCACCGTACCCAGGAGGTTCCCTTGCTCATC
>JAIMKT010000111.1:3544-5179 GCA_020692245.1 Microcoleus sp. GA_180221_E-2-1-MAG-45_12 | reverse complement strand
GTGCTGATATACTCCACCGGAAAACTAGACCCATCCCGCCGCCAAAAAACTTCGGTATTCGAGCTATGGATTTTGCCATCCCGGAAGGCGAGGTAAATGGGGCATTCGTGGGCAGGATAGGGGCTTTGGTCTGGTTTGGAATGGTGCAGCACCGAGTGCATAGATTTCCCCAATAAATCTGCAACTTCCCAGCCAATCATCCGAGCCGCCGCCGGATTAATAAAAGTGGCGTTGCCCATCAAATCAAGGACATAAACTCCTTCTCCAACAGAATTGAGAATTAATTTGTGCTGACGGCGGAGATTTTCTAAGTCTTTATCTAATTTATCGAAGCCTTGATTTAAGTGTTTGCTTAAGTCCTTATTTGGGGATGGTTGGAGCCAGTAGTGTTGCTGCATGAGTGTTGCTGCATAGGGATGGAGGAGATTAAACAAAAGAGTGATCGATCGCAATGCAAGATACTAACCACAATTTATCTCGATCGACCTTGGCTATGTATTCTATTACACCACTGAAATAATTTGATACCTCTAAAACTTAGATAAACAAAAACTAAATAAGTAAATTCCCTAGGAAATCACTCCTCGATCGCCCCTAAGTTGCCACTAAATCACCAAGAATTTCTATAAATTTCAACGTCCCATGAAAAAAATTCTGGTTATCGAAGATGAAACGCAAACCCTGAACATTTTTATGAAGTGTTTGGAATTTGAGGGTTTTTGGGCGATCGATGCCAAGGACGGCACCACGGGGATTGCCCTAGCCCAAACGCATCTGCCAGATTTGATCATCTGCGATATTATGATGCCGGATATGGATGGCTATGCCGTATTAACCGCCCTACGCCAGTTGCGATCGACCGCCCCGATTCCCTTCATTTTCCTTACTGCTAAAGTCACCATGACCGATCTCCGCCAAGGCATGACCATGGGAGCCGATGATTACCTCACCAAACCCTGTAGCATCGAGCAGTTTCTGACAGCGATTAATACCCGCCTCGATCGTCAAGCCCTCCTCCAAGAATGTTTTAGTTCCAGTTCCCAAGAAACTAACCAGAAACCCCCCGGTAAAAAAGCGGGTATATTTCCCGATTGTCCCCGGCTGGCTCCAGTTTTTAACTTCATTGAAGCCCACTATGATCAGTCCATCAGCTTGAGCGATATTGCCAAAGCCGTTGGCTACTCCCCTGCCTATTTGACAAACCTTGTGCAGGAATTAACTGGGCATAGCGTGAAACAATGGGTGACAGAGCGGCGGATGGTGCAAGCACGGCAATTGTTGCAGAATACAGACCAGAATGTGCGGCAAATTGCGGAGACGATCGGCTATACCGATGTGGGCTACTTCACTCGCCAATTCCGGCATTTTCATGGCAACCCTCCCCAATCTTGGCGGGTATCTAATCGCTTCTCGATCGCCTCCTAATCAACTCTGCCCTACATAATCTGTGCGGGATAAAAAGTCTTACAGTGAGCCTATCAAACTACTCAGGGCAAGCTCTCAGGGAACGTCTCTAGGCTGAGGATCAGAGCTTTTGTTTAAGCCGAACTCACGTTAAACTAATAAGCCTCATATCCCGTAGCTAAAATGCATGGAATACAAGGCGATTTCTATAATTTGAGACTAGTAGGACTT
>JAIMKT010000111.1:0-3526 GCA_020692245.1 Microcoleus sp. GA_180221_E-2-1-MAG-45_12 | reverse complement strand
AATCCTGTGTAGATTGAATATTGTCCATTTCATCTGTAGTAGAGGAAATTTCGCTCTGCATAAATCCAGACTAGTAATTAAAGTTTCAACTCTAGAAATTAGGTTCCAGAAGTCCAAGAATTAATGTACTCAGTTTGAGCAGCGGTGAGGCTGTCAATTTTGATGCCCATAGCTTCTAGTTTGAGACGAGCAATTTCTCTGTCTACCACTTCAGGGATAGAGTGAATGCCGGGGGTGAGCTTGCCTTTATTTTGGACAAGATACTCACAGGCTAGAGCTTGGTTAGCAAAACTCATATCCATAACGGCACTGGGATGTCCTTCGGCAGCCGCAAGGTTGATTAGACGACCTTCACCGAGAACTACCACAGATTTACCATTGTTGAGGCGGTATTCTTGGGTAAAGTTGCGGACTTCTTTGATTTCCTTGGCTTGGCTAGCAAGGGCTTTGAGATCGATTTCAATATCAAAGTGACCAGAGTTGCAAACCATGGCTCCATTTTTCATGACGGCAAAGTGTTCTTCCCGAATAACGTGCTTGTTCCCGGTAACGGTAATGAAGATATCACCTTCAGCCGCAGCAGCTTCCATGGGCATCACCCGGAAACCATCCATAACTGCCTCGATCGCCCGGATCGGATCAATTTCCGTCACAATCACGTTTGCACCCAAACCTCTAGCTCTCAGGGCTGTACCCTTACCACACCAGCCATAACCAGCTACCACAATATTTTTGCCAGCTAGTAGCACATTGGTCGCCCGGATAATTCCGTCTAGGGTAGATTGTCCTGTACCGTAGCGGTTATCAAAGAAATGCTTGGTATCAGCATCGTTGACGTTCATAGCGGGGAAAGTTAGAACTCCAGCCTTGAACATGGCTTGTAAACGGACAATCCCGGTGGTGGTTTCTTCGGTAGTTCCAATCAGGTCTGCCAACTGGTGCTGCCGTTCTTTAACGATCGTAGCCACTACATCACAACCATCATCAACAATAATATTCGGCTTGTAATCTAGGGCAGTTTGCACGTGACGCTCGTAGGTTGCCGCATCTTCACCCCGGAAAGCAAATACAGGGATGCCATAGTCAGCTACGAGGCTTGCTGCCACATCATCTTGGGTCGAGAGGGGGTTGCTGGCAATCAGAATCGCATCAGCACCACCATTTTTGAGGGCGATCGCCAAATGAGCAGTTTCGGTAGTAATATGGCAACAAGCTACCAACCGGAGACCAGCAAAAGGTTTTTCTTGAGCAAAGCGGTCTTGAATCTGCCGTAGCACGGGCATTTCTCTGCCAGCCCATTCGATGCGTTGTTTCCCCTGAGGAGCGAGGGAAATATCTTTAATTTCGTACTTTTGCTGGATAATAGTTGCAGTCATAAATTTTTGTTTCTCGTTTTAACGTCTAGGTTCTTAGGATATCCCATAATACCTTAACCTAATCAGCAGCTAATTGGGTAATGTCGGCTTGGGTTGAATCAAGTTAGGTTTAGTACACCTAGATGCAACAAAAGGAGCAGTCAAGTTTTCGGAAAGTAGCTACATCAGTTGAAGCTAGACACAAAAGATAGCGGCTGAGAAGGATTTTTAGGGAAAAGATTTTAGATTATTTTTAGATTGTTTTAGGGTATCAGGGGGTAGAACCTACAGGCAGAAAACCAGCCTTCATTTAAGATAGAGTTAACTGATTTTATTTCTAAGTTTGATTCTCAAGAGAATTCAAGTCAATTTAAACTGACTGCTTGGGGAAAATAAGCTGGCAAGGTAGGATGGAGTTTGGCAATTTTTCTGATTAACTTTTCTGATTAACTTTTCTGACATAAGATGCGTCTATTCAAAACCCTAGCCGGACTCCGGTGCTATCTAGAAACTGCTCGTTGGCGTAACCTCCCTATTGGTATAGCCTCTCCAAAGGAGAAAGGAGAATCGAGGCAGTCCCCAAAAGCTGTGATTGGCTTTGTTCCAACCATGGGAGCTTTGCATCCGGGACATTGTAGCCTGATCCGGCGCGCCCGGCAGGAAAATGAGCTAGTGGTGGTCAGCATCTTTGTCAATCCCCTCCAGTTTGCCCCCGGCGAAGATTTGCATAGCTATCCCCAGACCCTAGAAGCTGACCAAGAAGTCTGCCGCCAGTTGGGAGTCGATGTGCTGTTTACCCCCGATGCCGCTACCTTGGGAATTAATGGTGAACCTTTAACTCAGGTTATGCCCCCAGCTCCTGTGCTGCAAGGGCTTTGTGCCAATAGCCGCCCCCACCATTTTCCGGGTGTGACGACGATCGTCTTCAAATTCCTCAACCTGATCCAACCTGACCGCCTCTACCTTGGACAAAAAGATGCTCAACAACTGGCAATTTTGCAACGGATGGTCAAGGATTTAAATATGCCTGTGGAAATCGTTCCCTGCCCCACGGTGCGAGAAGTTTCTGGGCTTGCCTACAGTTCCCGCAATCAATACCTGACTCCAGAGCAAAGACTAGAAGCAGTCCACCTCTCCCAATCTCTCCAAAAGGCAGAGCAGTTATTCCGGCGGGGAGAGCCATGGGCCAAGCCCCTGATTACGACAGTCCGGGAACACTTACGTCAACACCCAGCCCTAGCCCTAGAGTACGTGGAGCTAGTCCACCCCGTGACCTTGACTCCCCTAGAAAAAATTACAGAGACTGGGTTATTAGCGATCGCTGCCAAGCTGGGACAAACTCGATTAATTGATAATGTGATTCTCCGGGCTCGATCGCCGATCATTGCCATTGACGGGCCAGCCGGAGCGGGAAAATCTACCGTAACTCGGTTGGTGGCAGAAAAATTGGGCTTAATTTATCTAGATACGGGCGCCATGTATCGGGCGGTGACTTGGTTAGTTCTGCAATCAGGAATTTCTCTAGGAGATGAGCCTGCGATCGCCGAACTAGTCAGCCAGTCAACCATTGAATTGATCAGTACCCATGCTGTGCCGATGGTCAAAATTAACGGCATCGATGTCACCCAAGCCATCAGAAGCCCCCTCGTGACTTCCCAAGTTTCGGCGATCGCTGCTCAAAAAGCTGTCCGGCAGCAGTTAGTCCAGTACCAACGCCATTTAGGAGCCAATGGGGGAATTGTGGCGGAAGGCAGGGATATAGCCACTCATGTTTTCCCTGAAGCAGAACTAAAAATATTTCTCACCGCCTCCATCTATGAGCGCGCCCGTCGCCGTCACCAAGATCTGCAAGCCCAAGGACAGACTGCCGTGGATGTGGCAACTCTAGAGCGGGAAATTGCCCAACGGGACGAGAAGGATCAAAGTCGGGATATTGCTCCTTTTACCAAGGCTGAGGGGGCGATCGAACTCAACACCAACCATCTAACAATTCCTGAAGTTGTGGAAGAAATCATTAAACTCTACAAAAACTATCAACCTACGGATTTTCCTAGTTCTAACCCACCGCTCTACTGTAAATAAGATTCTATGAATGAAGATTCGATGAGATTACTTTGTCTCAGTAATGGGCATGGAGAAGATGCGATCGCCAGTAAAATCCTCCAACAATT
>JAIMKT010000017.1:13680-65175 GCA_020692245.1 Microcoleus sp. GA_180221_E-2-1-MAG-45_12 | reverse complement strand
AGAATCTTATTTATTGGGAGAGGGATTATTGAGGTTCTCGATCGCTTCCTCGGTGCGTTGGTTCGGGTCTTTAGGGCGACGTTCTGGGAAAAAAGATAAAAAGAAACCATTAATGCTACTCCTTGCTTGAGTGCTGGCTCCGCTCACAGGTTCCGGCAACCCCAATTGATCACCCCACCCGACAAAAAACATTCCGAGAAGAATTAACACAGTAAAAATTGTTTTCTTCGGCATTTCTATTCACCACCCCGTTGCCAAATAAATTGACGTTCAACTTGATACACCCAATCTGGGCTAATTACCTCTGTGACTATACCTAAAAGTACTATAGTCGAAGTCGCAATCAAACCACCCAGCAAGAAAGTTAAGATTGGTTTCGGCATTTTAAACCGTCTTCGTCGTCGTTCCTTTTGCTGCCATAGGTCAGCGTAGTTAAACTGTTGCCGCCGCTTGATCACCCTCGCCCGTAGCAAGGCTCTTTCTGTGGAGCGATTCTCTGACACAGGCGTTTCCGCAATATATTTTGCTGGAAAAGGATGGGACTGGCTCTCTGGTGGAACTAAAATATCTTCCTGGATCGGTTCTGGGGGGGCATAGTCAAGGGTAGAAAGGCGGAGGAAAATCATCTGGGAATTATGGGGACGATTGCCCGGCAGGGTTGCCATGAGATAATCAATCACATCGGTGAAAGCGGGAGAAATATGATGCGATCGATGTTGCCAGAGTAGCTCTCCAGTCCGGGGATCTTCCATGAAATCTTCCGGCGATCGCCCCGTTAATAAATACACAAAAGTCCGCCCCAAAGAAAAATAATCAGACTGAGGCACAGCCCTGCCCTTTACTTGCTCCGGAGGCGTATAACCAGGAACTAGGGCATAATCTTGTTCTTGATTTCTAGCATAGTTGACCCCAGAACTGCCCGGCTGATTCCTGTCTAGAAAACTTCGATCCTGCTGAGGATTATAGTCAGACCCATTATCAAAACTACTACCAGAGTTATTACTCCTTGCCTTGATTAGATAATTATGAAAAATCTCTCGCCCACAGCCAAAATTGGTCAGAACTAGCCGCCCCTCTGGGGTCAAGAGAATATTCCGGGGATGAATATCCCGATGAAAATAGAGATGATGGTGAATTTGATCCAAAATTTCGACAATATATTTTAGCCAACTAACGGCTTGCTCTTGGCTGAGGAGTTGGGATTGATGTTGGAGTTGATGCTGAACCCAATCTTCGAGGCTAACACCCACAACTTTTTCGAGGACAAGGCAATGGAGGGGAGAGGGGCGACCATGGGGCAGGAAAGTAAAATAAGCATCCCTAGCGACCTTGGGAATACCGGGATGGGAGAGTTGGCTGAGGACTGCTGCCTCTCGCTGAAACATCGATACACCTTGGACATCGTTGATCAACAAGACCTTCATCAGTTTGGTAGTACCTCGATCGTCCACCTCATAAATTCTGCCAAATCCCTCTTCTGAAACCAGATTTATGACCCTATACCGATTTTCTAGTAGTAACTGGGAACCACAATGTTGACATAGCTCCTGATTGCTATTGTTGGGATCGTCTGGATAGGAACATTTAGGGTTTATGCAGAGGCGCATGGCATACCTACAAAGAAATTTTACTTTGATTTTTTAGTCTTGATAATTTTGGTAAAGATCCTGAGACAGGCTTTAGAGAAACTTCACAAAACTCTTGAGTAAAGCCTGAGAGACTAGTCAATGAACTGTCAAAAAGCTAGGAAACAAATATCAAATATTACTTGTAGCTTTTAAGATATACCCATAATAGAACTTCGTCTACTGAGGCAGCAAGGGTATTTTCTCTTAGTTTAGCTATAGTATTTTGCCCAAATCATCTCCCCAAATTCTCCTATTATTACCTAGATAAATGCTTAAATAAATGTCTAGATAAATATCTAGATAAATATACTGAATTAACTCTCTAGGCAAATTGATACACAACTAAATCAACTCTCTAGGTAAATTGATACAGATTCGCACCCCTACCTGTGAAAACAGCTAAAGTAAAACTAGATCGACTAGTTAGTAATTACTGGGATAATCACCGCTAACCATTTGCAAAATACCTTGAAAGACCTACAGATTAAGGGCATGACAACAGATTCAAAAATTGTCCAGTTTTATCTGGGGAAAACTACGGATAACCGGGGTAGGTCGATCGAGGAGATTTGGCAATGGGATCACGAGTTATTGGAGCGCACCCATGACTATATTCAATGGCTATTTCCCCTTCCAGAGGTGAGCCGCTTTCATCCCCACGCCCCTATTTTGACCGAGGCAGACATTACCAGATTTAGAAATAGCTTTGGCTTGAATACCCGCTTAACAGTTTCCTTGGAAGTGATCCTCGATTTTTATGGATTATCCTGCCAGTATCTAGAGCCGAAAAATTTTAAGATTGTCCCGGCTGTCAACTTCCCAATCCGCAAAAAATGTTGGCTACACTGGGGAAATCATAACCATCTCCGCATTGGTCGGATTCTCAGGAGCTTGCAGGTTTTAGGCTTAGAAAATTATGCTCAATCTCTTTTGCAATGTCTAGAACAACTTTTTATCCTCGAAGAAGGCAAAATTACGAAACTGACTCTGGCTTCTTGGCAGGATGCGGTCAAAGCGTATTAGGCTAAAAATTATTCCAGTTTTAATGAAGTCCTTGAAATTTCTCAAGCTAATCTGTAAAGCTAGACATTATGAAACTTAGGCTCTATTGGCTATTTTTGTAGCAAAGTTGCTAGATACCCTGAGAAAAAAATTGTAACAATGTTACTCTACTGATGCTCCCCTCTCGAAAAATGAACCAGAATCCAACTTCGATCGCAAATTCAGCTCAATTACATTCCCATCAATTACTCACAACCCCACCTCAAAAACAAGTCCTGGTGGTGACTCACCAGAAACATTCCAGTTCCGGGGCGATCGGGCATGTCCTCCGGGAACAGGGCTACCATCTTGATGTCCGGTGTCCAGCCCTAGGTGATCATCTCCCCCCAAACCTAGAACACCATGAGGCAGTAGTTGTCTTTGGGGGATTTATGAGCGCCAATGATGACGACAAACTAGATTTTATTCGTCAAGAACTAAACTGGATTCCCACTGTCCTAGAGACAAAGAAACCCTTTCTAGGTGTATGTCTGGGGGCGCAAATGTTGGCAAAAGTTCTCGGTGGTCGGGTGACACCCCATGCTGAGGGCATGACCGAAATTGGCTACTTTCCCATCGAACCAATTTTTAACCCCACCATTCCAGAGGGACAACACTTTCATGCTCCCCGCCATGTCTATCATTGGCATCAAGAAGGAATCGAGCTACCCCGCACTGCCCTGAAACTAGCTACTGGAGATACTTTTAGCACCCAAGCCTTTAGCTACAGTGGTCATGCCTACGGGGTACAGTTTCATCCAGAAATGACTACGGAGTTAATGAAAAAATGGCTGACCCTAGGGGTAGAAATGTTGACTCGTCCGGGTGCTCAGTCTCCAGAAGAACAGATTAAAAACCACGCTCTCTACGGTGATGATTGTCTGCATTGGCTCCAAGCATTTATCCCCTTTTGGCTAGAGGGAAGCTTTGCCCCAGTGAGATGATGCCCCCTAGAGCTATTCACACTGGAGCGAGTCAAAAATACTGGCTGCTTCTGTTTGAGCATTTTGACCGTTGGTGAAAATCACTACGGCTAGTTCACTGTTGGGGGAAGTGACGCTGGTGATGTATTGTGTGATCGGAATGGTAGAGCTACGATTTTCGAGGGCGAGTTCTCCTTCTTGGATAGTTACCGAAACTTCACTTTCACAGAGAGTCTTGGTTTGCTCATAGCTGGAAGTAAAATTAATTCTTTGTTCGATCCAGCTTTTGTACCAAGTAGTAAAGTCTTGTTTGAGTTGATTTCTGTTGGTTTCTGAGTTGACAGGGATACGAGCAATCAGGAGTCCGGCGTTGGGAGGATTGGTTTTGCTAGTAACGATCGCCATCCGAATTGCCCCAATATTTAGACCGATCTGGGCATGGGAGCCACCGGGAATTTTGTATCTCATCATGCTTTTAGCGATCGCCTCCGCTTTTTGAGAATTGAAGGCATTCTTCGCCGCATGAATCCCCACATTAACCAAGCCAGCACTAAACAGCATTCCTGCCACACCAATGATCAACATCAATTCTGCAAAACTGTTGTTATATTCTTTCGGGAGTTTTGATTCTAAGTCATCCATAGGTCAGTTAGCAGTTAACAGTTATCAGTTATCAGGGAATAGGAGGTAGAGGAGGTACAGTTATCAGTTATCAGTTATCAGGGGACAGGAGGTAAGGGGAGGTACAGGAAGTATAGTTATCAGCTACTTGTACTGAGTGAAATCAAAGTGTCAGTTATAAACTCTTGATGTTAACTGTTAACTGTTCACTGTTCACTGTTAGGAAAGGTTTACGCCGAGGAAGCGATCGAAGGTTCTGGTTCGCCAAAACCACCGGAGAGTAAATCCCCACTCTAGGGCAACGAAAAAGAGAAATAAATAATCAAATTTCGTGAGTAGCACCAGTTCAAAGAAATCTCTTAGCTCCGGCACAGCTAATACCACTATATAGATACTTACCAATCCCAGCGCCATGATTGTGTAGCGCCAATCGCCACTGTAGGGTTCACCCCCAGTAAATGATCGCACAGGCGGCTTCAGAAAACAGATGAGCAACATTTGGCAGAGAAACAGGATCGTCACTAAGGCACTACGGGGCGTGGCAAGATTTAGCTGTACGAGGTCGCCATCGGGAGGTAAATCAAGGACGGCTTTGACAATGTACATGAAATAAACCAATAGCGACACTAGGGTTAGGGTCAGGGTGGCAGAGAGGACAAAATGGAGTTGCGATCGAACCACGCTCCCTCGATTGACCCGTTCTGGTTTTGCCCACAGAGGAATAATCATGGTCGGGATGCCCACCCCCAACAGAGCCAAGAGGCTACTATGCTTATTATTCAAAGGAAAACTCTGAGTCACCATCCCACTACAAAAGATCAACAGGGTAAACACGGCTCCCCGGACAATAAATAACTTAAGGGCATCCTGTAGGGCATTGCGAATTTTCTGCCCCTCTAAAAATGCCTTGGGCAAAGCTCCAAAGGAATCATTCAGGAGAATAATATCCGCCACCCCCCTAGTTGCCTGACTGCCGCTTTCCATAGCTATCCCCAAGTTCGCCTGCTTTAGGGACAATACATCATTTACCCCATCCCCCGTCATCGCCACGTAGTAACCCTGCTGACGGATTTTCTTGACTAGTTGGGCTTTTTGTTCTGGGGTGATCCTGCCGAAAATTGTATTGTTAACAGCAGCGTTGGTAAATTGGGCTTCATCCATTTGGGCTAGTTGGGTTCCCGAAATTACCATAGTTCCGGCATCTAACCCGGCTTGTTTGGCTAGGGCAGCCACGGTGCGGGGATTGTCTCCAGAAATGATTTTCAGCTTGATCCCGGCTCTAGCAAAACTTTCGAGGGTTTCCCGTGCGAGGGGACGTAATTCATCACTAAAGCTGAGAATGGCGATCGCTCCTAATCCCTCTGGTAAACTGGGCGGCTGTTGGGGTGTGGGTGGTGCAATTTCATGGCTAGTGTGGGCAAATAAGACTACTCGTAAGCCTTCCTCTGCTTGGGCTTGGATGTATTCCTGCTGTTCTGGGGTAATATTCAGCACACTACCGAGGACTTCTGGCGCGCCAAGGACGTAGGTTCCTGCCCCCGCAAAGGCGATCGCACTCCACTTTCGAGCAGAGGAAAAAGGGACTTCGGCACTTACAGGTCTAATTTCTCCGGGACAGGCTTGGGCGATCGCTTCACTGGTTTTGTTTCCCGCTTGGGTATTGGCTGCATAATCTCCTAAATATTCTTCAACTTCGGTGGTAGTTAACCCCAGAGGCTCAATACTTTGGAGGCTAATCTGATTAGTAGTCAGGGTTCCAGTTTTGTCCATACACAAGACATCCACATTGCTGAGAGATTCCACGGCGTTGACCTGCTGAATCAAGACATTCTGCCCCGCCATCCGCACGGCTCCTGTCCCGTAGGCAAGGGTAATCGAAATGTATAAACCCACAGGTACTAAGCCCAGAATCACCGCCGCAATTAAAATCACATCTGTAAAGGAGATCGATCGACTGAACATACTAATCAACAACAAAATCAGCAAAAAGCAAGCAATTAGTAAAAATACCCGAATAATCGTATTAATTTCCTGTTGCAGGGGTGTATAGTTTTGTCGAAAAGCCTTGGCACTAGCCATGACTTGATAAGCAGTGGTTTCTGTCCCCACCTTCTCCGCTTTATACTTGGCAGTCCCGGTGACACAAAAGCTCCCAGAAAAAACCTCGTCCCCGGCTACTTTGGGAATTAGATCCGATTCCCCAGTTAAAAGAGATTCATCCATTTCGATCCTGCCTGTTCCCACCACCGTACCGTCCACCACTAACTGGTCTCCCGGTCGGATAATCAGCAAATCTCCCAACACCACGGCGGATTGATCAATGACTTTTTCTTGCCCATCCCGGAGGACAGTGACTTGAGGGCGTTTCAAGAGGGCGATTTCATCTAGTTTTTTCTTAGCCCAAATTTCTTGGAAAATGCTAATCACGACACTGCCAAAAATTACCACCACCACCAGAAAGGCATCCCCCGATCGACCCAAGAGGATCATCATCAGGGTAATGGCAAAAAATACAGTGTTGATAAAGGTAAATAAATTTTGTTGCAAAATCTGGAGATACGATCGACCAGTCCGCAACTCGACATTATTACCCTGCCCCTCTGCTCGGAGATTACTCGCCATCTCTTCGCTCAAACCTTTCAAGATATCGATTTTGTTTATATTGGGGTGATCTTTCCTTGTGTCATCTCTTCTGGTCATATATTAAATTTCGTCGGATCTCAGAAAGTTACCATTTAATTGGGGGTTATTTTGCCAGCCCTTGAGAATTTTCAGTCCTAGCTCATAAAGTTTAATAAAATTAGTTATGTACAAATAATCACAGCCCCCTGATAAATACTCTTGATAAATGCTCTTGATAAATGCTCTTGATCAAGTCTAAATCATTTGTCTAGAGATAAGCGGGATTTGATGGTCAGTAGGAAAATAGGCACGATCGCTGTGTTAATTGTGGCATTTACTGGTATGTTCCTCGTAAATTCTGGAGAGATTTTGGATATATTTGGGGAATAAAGATGAACAAAAATAATGGCAAAAAATAAACTTCAGTCAAGACTGCTGACAAGGCAAATTAGCAGATTCTCGATTCTCCAAGGGAGAGGCTACCATAAGGCTGCTCTTACTGCTTCCCTGAGTATGGCTCTTAGTAGTTTGGTAATTCTAGGTTGGGTGCGGATACCTACAGGAAAAAATCTAGAAGCAGGGGGAAATGCTCCGGGGGCAACGGCTTGGGCGCAGACTTGTACTGCGGGGGTAAATTGTCCACCGCCACGGGTAGAATTTGTGCCGGGGCAGCGCCTTCGGGTAGAAATCTTGAATCTTACCCAGACTTTGGTTTATGCAGAAAAAGTTCAAGGCGAACCCCCCATTGATGTGATTCCGGGGCAGATATCTTTTTTTGTAACTGCTGGTGGCTCCATTAATAATTTGTCGGTGCTGCTCTGGGATAACCGGGGTTCCATTCTCACCCTCCGTCCCGTCAAGGTCGACAACAATACCCTCAGAATAGAAGTCCGGGCAGGCAATACGCCGCCGGGCGATCGAACGGTATACCTCCGAAATGACGGCAGAGTTTTGGTATTGTAAATAAATGGGTTATAAACTACCAGAGCAACGTTGGCAATTTTTTGCGCCCCAACCAGAATTAGCTGCCCAACTCCAAGAAACCTACCAGCTTTCTCCCCTCCTTGCCCAAGTCCTCATCAATCGGGGTTGGGGAAATCCTCTTGAGGCAGGAATTTATTTGGAACCAGACACCGCCCACTTGCCACCGCCCCTCGCAGAGTTTGCCGACCTCCCCAAGGCTCTGGAATTATTGGAGCAGTCCATTATTAACTCCGAAAAAATTGTGATCTGTGGGGATTATGATGCCGATGGAATGACCAGTACGGCTTTGTTGCTACGGGCGTTGCGCTGGTTGGGGGCAGAGGTGGATTATGCAATTCCCAGTCGGATGCAGGATGGCTACGGGATTAATGTCCGGTTGGTAGAAGAATTTGCGGCTCAGGGGGCAGGAATTGTCCTCACGGTGGATAACGGTATTGCCGCCTACGGAGCGATCGCCCGCGCCAAGGAATTGGGTCTGACGGTCATTATCACTGATCACCATGATGTCCCCGCTAAATTACCCCCTGCCGATGCCATTCTCAACCCCAAGCTAATTGCTGAAACCTCTCCCTACCGAGGCATTGCTGGAGTTGGCGTTGCCTATATTCTTGCCATTACCCTTGCTCAGAAATTAGGGAAGCACCGGGGTTTGACTCGACCTCTGCTGGAATTATTGACCCTCGGCACGATCGCTGATCTGGCTCCCCTGACTGGCATAAATCGGCGCTGGCTGCGGCGGGGGCTGGCTCTGTTGCCTAATTCAGAACTGGTGGGAGTTCAAGCCCTAATTCAAGTCTCTGGGGTGAACACCAAGCAATCCCTGAAACCGGAAGATATTGGCTTTCGTTTAGGCCCCCGGATTAATGCGATCGGCCGCATTGGTGATCCCCAAATTGTTATCGAGCTTTTAACCACCGATGATCCCGGTATTGCCCTTGAAAAAGCGATGCAGTGCGAAGAAGCTAACCAAAATCGGCAAGGACTCTGTAGCCAGATTGAAGCAGAAGCGGGGGAGTGGTGCAGTGAACATCGACAAGAGATCAAAAGCGATCGAGTCTTAGTGATAGTCCAGCCGGGTTGGCATCATGGCGTAATTGGCATCGTGGCTTCTCGGTTGGTGGAGCGTTTTGGCGTTCCTGTATTTATCGGCACTTACGAAGAAGACAGCCCAGAGCAGTTACGGGGTTCAGCGAGGGGGATTCCTGAATTTGATGTCTATGCGGGGTTGAAATATTGCCACGATCTCCTTGGGAAGTACGGTGGTCATCATGCGGCGGGAGGTTTTTCTTTACCTGCGGCTAACCTTGACCTGTTCCAAGAGCGATTAGTTGATTTTGCCCACCAGTGCCTAGAACCAGAGCATCTCCAACCCCTAATTGAAGTAGATGTTCAAGCCGATTTTGCGGATCTAACGACGGAGCTATTTCGCCAAATCAACCATTTTCACCCCTGCGGCATCGGCAATCCAGAGCCAATTTTTTGGACTCCTAATGTCCGAGTTCTAGAGCAGCAAACCATCGGCAAAGACCACGGCAAATTTACCCTAATTCAAGCCGGAAATCAAAAACAACTAAAGGCGATCGCTTGGCATAGTAAACCCTACTTGCCTCTGCCCAGCCGAGTGGATATTGCCTACAAACTCCGGGAAAATACTTGGAATGGCAAGACCTCGATCGAGCTAGAGCTAGTTGGTATTCGTCTCCCTAGTATTCCCCCCGCCGTCCCCGCCGATAAAACTGCCAGATTTCATCATCAAGAGCAGGTGTTTACCTGTAGTCTCTGGGAACCTCTCCGGGAATTGAGAATCCAAGATACCCAAGGACGGACTCTCATTATCCAGAAGGGAGAACGTCAAGGATTATGGGGTTTACAGCGAGATCAATCTGTCACCATTGATGTGACTCAACCGCCTTACTATCAACTGGTAAAAGCGGCAGTCCAAGCTCTAGAAACTTAGTTAGAAACTTCGCTAGAAAATCAAAAATATCGTTAGGATCATTAATAGGGTTGTGAGACGATCGACCAATATATTGCCTACCAAAATATCTACTAACTTTTCAACACAAATTCAACTCAAAATCTTGGGAGTACAACCAGTGACAGACCATCCAAACCTCAATCTTTTCACTGACCTTGATGAAGCAGCGATGGCAGCCACCACCGGGGGGACAAATACTGCATTTCTCGATCGATGGGCAGCCAGAACCCTAGCCGGAACTCCGAATCTTGACAGAATTGTCCAACGGATAATCAAGGATTACGAGAAAGGAACCTTGAATAGCAGGGCGATAATCAATTGGTTTGCCACCACCTCCCCCGCCAATGTTAATGCTTGGAAATCTCTTGCTCCCGCCGCCCTGAACTACCTAAACTCTAGGGGAGCCACAGGGCTAAATCCTGCCGCTCTCGCCGCCGCCCAAAACTTCTTGAGTAATATTTAGCATCTAGATTTTTTGGTGTAATCTCCACGCAGCCAATTGCCAAATTTCAGTTGATCGTTACCCTCAAAAGTAATTAATCCAGAGATAAAACTACTCTTTCTTCGATCGCTCTATCAAGGGACTAGGGTTTATTAAGAATTTCCCAAAAAATAGTTACCATAGTCTAGAAGATTAATGCAAAAAAGAATATTGACTCTAGGGCATTAATTTAGATCTTCATAGTAGATTTTTAAGGAAATAGCCTTATGAGTACGATGATCAGAGAATTGTCTGGAGGGCTGTCTGGGGAATTGTCTGGAGAATTGTCTGCTGACGAATCTATGGTGCGGGTGGGGATTATCCACTCCCTGACGGGAACCATGGCACTTGGGGAAGCCTCGTTGATTGATGCTGAATTGATGGCGATCGCCGAAATTAATGCCACCTCTGGAGTCTTAGGCAAAATTATCCAGCCCATCATCGAAGACGGAGCCTCCAATCCTTATACCTATGCCAGTAAAGCCAGAGAACTCATCCTTGAAGACCGCATTGTCACTGCCTTTGGAGGTTGGAGTTCCAGTAGTCGCAAAGCGATGATGCCCGTCTTTGAAAAATATAACTCTTTGTTGTGGTATCCGCTCCAGTACGAAGCCCTAGAATGTTCTCCCAATATTTTCTATAGTGGCTGCTGCCCCAATCAACAGATCATGCCCGCCGTAGCTTGGATCTTGCATCAGCAAAGACCAAAGCTCTACCTCCTCGGCTCTGATTACGTGTTTCCCCGCGCCTACAATAAAATCATTACGGCGGAACTGACTCGACAGGGCGGGACGGTGGTGGGGACAGAATACGTACCCATGGGAACTACGGACTTTGCAGCTACGATCGAGAGTATTAAACAAGCAAAACCCGATGCCGTATTCAGCACTCTCAATGGGGATTGTAACCTTGCCTTCTATGAACAATACGCCCAAGCCGGAATTACCGCCGAAGATATTCCTGTGGTTGCCTTTAGCATCGCCGAAGAAGTATTTTCCAAAATTGGGGAGCCAGCCGCCGGACACTATGCCTGTTGGAGCTATTTCCAGAGTATTGATACCCCAGAGAATAGAAATTTTGTGCAGAGATTTCAAGCCGCCTACGGGAGCGATCGAGTCACCAGCGACCCCATCGAAGCCGCCTACACCCAAGTCTACCTCTGGAAACAAGCCGTAGAAAAAGCCCAATCCTTTGCAGTCCAAAAAGTTTTAGCCGCCGCCCACCAACAAACTTTTGCCGCCCCCGGAGGCTTAGTCAAAGTTGAAAAACACCACCTCTGGAAACAAAGTCGCATCGGTAAGCTCCTGCCCAATGGTCAATTTGCCATCGTCCCGACCAAGGAAATTTTTACGGAAACCCTGACTAAACCCCAGCCTTGGTTAGGAATTGATGAATTAGATTCACCAGTAGTCCCCGTGGTGATTGCCATGCTTTCGGAAGCTCCCCAAGCCCTGCACCGAGAGTGGGAACTAGAACAGAAATCTCTAGAACTAAAAGCAGTAAATAGTCAGCTAGAAAGAACTCAAGATGAATTAATTCAGTCGGAGAAAATGGCAGCCCTGGGACAATTGGTAGCGGGAGTTGCCCACGAAATTAATAATCCCTTGGGAGCCATTAGTTCTTCCGTAGATAACATTGGTAATTTCTTTAATAAAACCCTAGAAGAATTACCATTTTTCTGCCAATCTCTCTCGCCTCCAGAGCAACAAGCATTCTCAAGTTTGATCCAACAATTTATACTTCCCCATGAGAACTTATCTAGCAAAGAAAAACGGCAGATGCGGCGGCTTTTTAGTCAAGAACTAGAAGATTTAAAAATTGATGATAGTGAGTCGATCGCAGATATCTTGGTTGATATCGGAGTCCGTCAAGAAATCCAATCCTATTTACCCATTTTTCAAAGTCCCAACTGTCCGCAAATTCTAGAGATGGCATACCAATTATCTACTCTAAAAACTAGCAGTGATGCGATTAAAATGGCGAGTAGTCGGGCGAATAAGATTGTTTTTGCCCTCAAAAGTTATGCCCGTTATAATCAATCGGGAAATAAATCCCTTGCCAATATCCTAGAGAATATCGAAACTGTTTTAACTCTGTACCAAAGTCAACTCAAACAAGGGATAGAGATTATCCGTCACTATCCCCCTGAATTACCCTCGATTTTTTGCTATCCTGATGAACTAAATCAAGTGTGGACGAACCTAATTTATAATGCTCTCCAAGCTATGCATAATAAGGGAGTTTTGACCCTGACAATTCAATTACAAAAAAAATATATTTGTGTAGAAATTACTGATACTGGATTGGGTATTCCCCCAGATGTTTTGCCCAAAATATTTGAACCATTTTTTACGACTAAACCCATGGGAGAAGGCAGTGGTTTGGGGTTAAATATAGTTAAAAAAATTATTGACAAGCATGACGGCAATATTTCGGTGCGGAGTGTCCCCAAAGCAACTACTTTCAGCGTTTATCTGCCCCTAGTTTTATCTCCAGAGCCAGCCGCAAAGTCCTGAATCGCTTAATATTTCTTCACGAACTGTTAGCAACTCCACCTATAATAAAAGAATCTAGTAAAAGAATTAGTCTTTTTTCATAGGCAGTTTTAGCCAATTTCAGGCAAATTTCATGAGTATTACTCTTCCGTCCTTGGGCAAACCAAAAAATCCGAAAACTTTATTAATTGTGGCGATCGCTGTGGGCGTAATCCTCTCGGCAGGAATTGGGATGGCGATCGTCAGAAGTCGTACCCCCGCCTTTGACCTTGAGCAATATACAGTTACTGCTACCTCCCAAAGCCTAGAGGCAAATATTACAGCCAGCGGCAAGGTGGTTCCGATCCAGAGCGTGAATATCAGCCCCAAAACTGCCGGAAGAATCACCAGATTATTTGTAGAGCAGGGGGATCAAGTAACTGCGGGACAAAGGCTTGCCCAAATGGACACCACTGACCTCCAAGCAGATTATCGGCGGACTCAGGCGAATCTTGACCAAGCCGTGGCAAGGTTGGCAGAGATAGTGGCGGGCAGTAGAGACGAAGAAATTGACCAAGCGAGGGCTAGGTTAGCTCAGGCAGAGGCAAGACTGGCAGCCGCCGGGCGTGGTCGACCAGAAGAAATTGCTCAAGCCGAGGCTCAGGTTTCTGCCGCTAATTCTCGCCTCCGACTTAGTAATACCAGACTCAGCCAAAACCAAACTCTCCAATCCCAAGGGGCAGTTTCCGAAGATACCCTGAATCAATCCCGTGCTGACCAACAGGATGCTGAAGCTAATTTGCGCCAAGCAGAGCAGAGACTCCAACAGGCTCTTAATGGCTCAAGGGCGGAAGATACGGCTCAACTGGCGGCGGCAGTGCAAGAAGCCCGGGCAGCGGTAGCGATGATGGAAAATGGGACTCGTCCTGAACAAATTGACCAAGCAGAGGCAGCAGTAGGAGTAGCAAGGGCGCAGGTGGCAGCGATCGAACTCCAATTAAATGATGCAACGATTACGGCTCCCTTTGATGGGATTGTCAGCCAAAAGTATGCCAATGAAGGGGCGTTTGTAACCCCGACGGTATCCGCAGGAACGACAGCTAGTGCGACTTCGGCTTCTATCTTGGCGATCGCTAGGGGTTTAGAAATTCTTGCCTCGGTGCCAGAAGTTGATGTGGGCAGGATTAGCAAAGGGCAAAGGGTAGAAATTATTGCCGATGCCTATCCGGGAGAAGTGTTTGTGGGGCGAGTCAATCTGGTAGCTCCCGAAGCCGTAGTCGAGCAGAGTGTGACATCTTTCCAAGTCAGAATCACCCTTGAAACTGGCAAAGATAAGTTACGATCGAACATGAATGTGGATACTCGCTTTTTGGGAGAGCAGGTGCAAAATGCCCTCGTAGTGCCGACGGTGGCGATCGTCACAGAAAAGGGACAGACAGGGGTATTAATCCCCGGTGAAAATAACAAACCAACCTTCAAGCCCGTGACCATTGGTCAGACTAGCCAAGATAAAACCCAAATCATCGAAGGATTAACGCCCCAAGAACGGGTATTTATCAATCTGCCCCCAGGGGTGAAACGGGAGGAGCAGCAACCATGATCATCAAAGAACCAGACCAGCAAAATCCGAAAAATCCGAAAAATTCCCCGCCTAAAACCTCCCCAACCGTCGCTCCATCTAAACCAGCGATCGGCGGCAAACGCCAGACCATTGACCTAGGGGAAAGTCTCCGCATGGCAACCAAGACCCTGATCGCTAACAAACTCCGTAGTAGTTTAACGATGCTAGGGATTGTGATTGGGAACGCCTCAGTGATTTCCATGGTGGGTATCGGGCAGGGGGCGCAACGTCTGGCGGCAGATCAGTTTGAATCCCTTGGGCCCAATGTTTTATTTGTCTCTCCCGGCAGTGGCAACCGGAACCGGACTTTTGAAATCCCCAAAACCCTAGTCTTGGCTGATGCTCAGGCGATCGCCACCCAAGTCCCCTCCGTGGATAAAGTTGCTCCTCAAGTCAACACCAATAAATTATTAACCTACCGGAACCGCAATAAAAATGCCCTCGTGGTGGGAACTACTGCCGAATTTCTGCCTGTGCGGAGCTTTGATGTGGAGCGGGGTAGATTCATCAATGATCTAGATCTGCAACGGAGTAATCAGGTAGTTGTGCTGGGGCCAGATTTAGTGGATGAACTCTTTGCCGGGAGTGACCCGATCGGGCAGCAGGTCCGGATTCAAAATCTCTCTTTTCAAGTAATCGGCGTGATGAAAGCCAAGGGAGCTTTTTTGGGGAACAACCAAGACAACGTGGCGTATATTCCCCTGACTACCGCCGCTAATCGCCTGGTGGGCAGGACTTCTCCCTACGGCTTGGAGGTGACGTTTATTGCTGTGTCGGCTAAAAATCAACAGACCATGGATGCTGCCAAGTTCCAGATCGAGAACCTCCTGAGGTTGCGCCATAAAATTACCCTTGATGATGATTTTGTCGTAAGTAGCCAAGAAGATATCCTCAGCATTGCCAACACAATTACCGGAGCCTTGACCTTGATGCTGGCAGCGATCGCCGGAATTTCTCTGTTTGTGGGGGGGATCGGGGTGATGAATATTATGCTAGTTTCGGTGACAGAGCGTACCCAAGAAATTGGACTCAGGAAGGCGATCGGGGCAAGGGAAAAAGATATCCTCCTCCAGTTTTTAATCGAGGCAGTGATCCTCTCAGCAGCCGGGGGCGTAATTGGGACTCTCGTGGGTGTGAGTGGAATTGTTTTAATTAGCACCCTCACTTCCTTTAAGGCGGCAGTTTCCCCGGTTGCCATTATCGTCGCTGTCAGTGTTTCTGGAGGTATTGGTCTATTTTTCGGCGTAGTTCCCGCCAAAAGAGCCGCTAAACTTGACCCGATCGAAGCCCTCAGAAGTGGTTGATCAAGTTAGTTACCAATACTTTATACTTAATACCCAGAGTTTCTGGAGGATTTTTTTATGGTGGCTGTGGCAATTTTGGCTGCGGGAAAAGGGACACGGATGAAGTCCGATTTACCCAAGGTGTTGCATGAATTGGGGGGACGATCGCTGGTGGAGCGGGCTATTCTTTCCTGTCAGGATTTGGTGGTAGAAAGACTTTTGGTAATTATTGGCTATCAGGGCGATCGAGTCCGGGAAGCATTGGGACATTATCCCCAGATTGAATTTGTGGAGCAAACCCAGCAACTTGGTACAGGTCATGCTGTCCAGCAATTGTTACCCCATCTTCAAGATTTTGTCGGAGATTTACTCGTCTTAAACGGTGATGTTCCCCTCCTGCGCTCCTCGACCCTTGCCCATCTCCTCCACACCCACCAAACCCATAACAATGCCGCCAGCATTCTCACCGCTCAATTAGCCAATCCCCAAGGCTACGGACGGGTTTTTTGTGACAAACAAGATTTAATTACGCAAATTATCGAAGACCGGGACTGTACACCAGAGCAGAAACAAAATCGCCGGATTAATTCTGGGGTCTATTGTTTTAATTGGCAAAAACTGGCGGAGATTCTCCCCAAGCTGGGGACAAACAACGATCAGGGGGAATATTATTTAACTGATACCGCCAATCTTCTGCATCCAGTCATGGCGGTGGATGTGGCTGACGAGCAGGAAATTTCGGGGATTAACGATCGCCAGCAATTAGCCGCCGCCTACAATATTTTGCAAACTAGAATCAAAGACCAATGGATGACCGCCGGAGTGACCTTAATTGATCCGGCAAGTATTACCATCGATGACACCGTGGAACTAGCTGCTGATGTGGTGATTGAACCCCAAACCCATCTCCGAGGCAAGACAATTCTAGGAGCGGGCTGCCGGGTAGGCCCTGGGAGCTTAATTGAAAATAGTACGATCGGCGATCGCTCCACAGTTCTCTATTCGGTAGTCAGCGACAGTCAAGTGGGCGCAGAAACGAGGGTTGGGCCCTATGCCCATCTCCGGGGTCATGCCGATCTGGGAAATAACTGCCGGGTGGGAAATTTTGTAGAACTCAAAAATGCTCAAGTGGGCGATCGCACCAATATTGCCCATCTTTCCTACCTTGGGGATGCGACCTTGGGGCAGAAAGTAAACATCGGCGCCGGAACCATTACGGCTAACTACGATGGGGTGCATAAACACCGGACGGAGGTGGGCGATCGAACTAAAGTTGGGGCAAATAGCGTGCTGGTGGCTCCCGTCACCCTAGGAGCAGATGTCACCGTGGCAGCGGGTTCCGTAGTTACCGAGAATGTGGATGATGATGCGTTGGTGATTGCTCGATCGAGGCAGGTAGTCAAACAGGGCTGGCGGTTGAGATCAGTGAACAGTGAACAGTGAGCAGTTATCAGGGAATAGGAGGTACAGGGAGGTAAGGGGAGGTATAGGGAGGTAGAGTTATTGTGGGGCAGTTACTTGCACTGAGCGGAGTCGAGGTCTAAAGTTTGAACTAGAACCTAGGCAAATATAGAAAGATATCGCCAATTATTGCTATAGTTTAAGGAAATCCAAGAGGCGTTGATCCTTATTGTAGAAAAGAAACTATTTATCATTAAACTAACTGATAACTTGTTCACTGATAACTGATAACTGTTCACTGTTTACTGAATTATGTGGAAATTTTCTCTCCCAACCCACTACGGAAATTTAGGTATAGCCTGTTTAGTGGCAGCTAGTCTCCCTTTAGTTTTTTCTAGTCCCGTCTTGGGGCAGGGGGCTGTTTCTGCCTGTATCGGCGACTTTAGTGGCAATCGAGCTACCCTCACGGGAACTTGTTCTTACTACACTCTCCCCGGAGCAGCGGGAGCGGCGGCTACAGTTCCCACAGGAACCTACTACAGTGGACAGCTAGTGAATGGTATCCCTAGTGGGCGGGGAGTGCTGGTGTATCCCACGAACGATCGCTACGAGGGACAGTTTAGTGGCGGGGTTCCCAGTGGGCGGGGGCTATTTGTCTTTGCCAATGATGACCGCTATGAAGGGCAGTTCCAAAATGGATTCCCCAATGGTTCTGGCACATTTATCTATAATTCGGGCGATCGCTACACCGGACAAGTCCGCAATGGGTTGCAAAATGGGGCGGGGACTTTTACTTTTGCCAATGGCGATCGCTACACTGGCAGTTTTGCCAATGGGCAGGTGCGGGGTAATGGCACTTTTACCTTTGTGAATGGCGATCGCTGTACAGGAGAATTTTTTGGCAGTGACCTCAGTGGTCGGGGCAATTGTACCTTTGCTAATGGCGATCGCTACACCGGAGAATTTCGAGCTAGCAGACCCCACGGTGTCGGCACAATTACTTATCGCAATGGACGGACTGTTAGTGGACAGTTTCGGAATGGGAGACCAGTTAGTTGAGGAGGTAAAGGAAGTATAGGAAGGTAAAGGAGGTAAGGGGAGGTACAGGGAGGTATAGAAGGCAAAAGAAGATAAGAAAATATTGGGAGGTGTGATGGCGATCGAGGTGACGGTTAAGTTGTTTGCGGTTTATCAGGAAGTCTTGGGTGTGCCAGAGTTGGTGTGGTCACTGCCGGAGCAGAGTGTGGTGGGGGAAGTGGTCGATCGCTTAATTCAAACCCATCCCCAGTTAAAGCAATGGCGTGACCTCACTCGCTTTGGCGTCAACCTCAATTTTGTCCCCGCCGATACCATCCTCCAAAACGGCGATGAAGTCGTCCTCATCCCCCCCGTCAGTGGCGGCTAAGTAATTTAGCTCTAACTTTTCAGCAATTTTCAAACAATTTCTAAACAATTTATCAAAAATAAGCTCCCCAAGATTCACCAAGAATTTCGGGTATTTTTTTATTTTCCGAAATCTGCTGCATAAATTTCCCTAAGGAACATGATGATTATTCAAAGTCAGGTTTATCTATCTAAAATTGGCACTAATGTTATGAGCTACCATGACCTTTCCCATCAATCAGTAGGAAAACTACCACTATGTTCAAGAAGAGAGTTACTTTAGAAGAAAAATTTACTACAGGTCTTAATTTTGGTCAGTGGCAAATTGATCCAAAGCTCAAGGCTAATTTCCAATACCTTACTGGTTTGTACCCCGATCGAGATGAAATATTTTGGTTTAACTACTTCTTGAGACAAGTCAGGGAACAAAATTGTCCTCTAGCTCAAAAACATCTACTCTCTTACCTAGAAGAAATCTGTACTATGTGTGCCAAGCGTGTTCAGGACAAGCTGGAAAACACTTTATTTAGAGACAGAGTTGATCACTTCTTTCAAGAGGCGAGATTGATTATTTTCTACATAGTTGATTTTTGGCGAACCTATGATCCTAGTTTAGGGAAACCCCTTATCTATGCTTACAAAAAATTGGGATTTAGCCTTCAGGAGAGATTTGTTAACCACCCTTCTGATTATGGATTGTTACTATCGGTATCCAATAAGCGTCTAGAAGAAAACCTCAAAGCCTATGGTTTTCGAGATACTCAATTAGCACAACATTTGATAGTTGCCATTGAAGTTAGAAAGATTGGTGCTGAGTTGCCCAGAAGCGGGAAAGTAATTCAAGAACCTACTCAAGCTCAGTTAGAAAAGATAGGTCAATACTGCCAAGATTTGTATGGAGATGCTTTTAGCTCTCATCAAGTTAGAAATATTCTACAAGGCTGTATTAAAGCTCTAAAGTTTTCTAACCAAATTGTGGTAATTTCTCCACCACCGCCCGGAATGCCTGATCCTATAGACCGGATACCCTATCCTGACCCTGATGAAATTTTAGAATCTCCAGAATATTCAGGAGTATTTTTAGAAGTTTTAGCAGAATTAATTACTAGTCTTGAATCTAGTATATTGTTGATTCTAAGTTATGGATTTTTGGGGATTAACCAAGAATTAATTGGGACAGTTTTTCCTATTCCAATCTCTCAGTTTACAATCAGTCGGAAGCTAGACAAAATTAGGGATGATTTACAAAAGCAATTAAAACAAGATTTACTCGATCGCTTTCCAGATGATTTTGAGTTAGATTTAAATATTTCAAATAAGAAATTTATGAAGTCTCTCATGATCTGGTACTATCGCCACAAATTTATTCATGAGGAGTTGGGAGAGTGGATTCGATCGTACCCAAATTCCTTAAGCATAACTTTTTTATCAGCCTATTTCAGTACCTTATCTCAAGAAGAGGCGGAGCGGCTCCTTGATTATGGGTTAACCCGATCGGAATTAACTCAACAGATTAGTAATACTAAAAACAAGCTAACTCAAAATCTGAGAGAAGTTGCTTTAAGGTTGAAAATTAGTGAGGAAGAGTTACTAAGTATAGTTAATGCCTTAACTAGAGAGGGAGTTATCTATTTATCTAATTGGTTAAGCGATCAATACAATTTAAGTGCAGATTTTCTAGAAAAAATCAAAAGCTATTTAGAGCAAACAATTTATGTATTTTTCGCTAATGCTCCCTACGCTTCCCTAGTAGCTCGTAATAACTTGAGCCAGCAAATATTTTCAAATCTATGGGTTCCAGAGGAAGATATCTCAATTGCTTTTTCTGAGTGGAAGAAAATCAGAGGGATTAAATATAGGTTTCATTGGTCTAGAAAAATTAATCTAAGCCTGCAAATCAATAACTATTCTTTTGAGCTACGAATAGGTTTTGAAGAGGAGGAAAAACATAAGTACTCCGTTCAAGTCAGGATTTATCCTAGTAATGGTCAAAAGTATCTTCCAAAGAATCTAGAACTATTAGTATTAGAAAATAGAGGGAACATTTTTGAAAAAGCTACATCAAGAGAATGTGATAACTGGATTCAAGTTGAATTTAGAGGTGAATTTCAAGAAGAATTTCAAGTAAAAATTCAACTAGGTCAAGGAAGTATTACTGAAAAATTTGTAATTTAACAGTTATGGACAAGTTTGTAGAAATTAAATTTCAAGGTAAACCGGATCAGTTTTTTGTTGTCAGCTACAAAATTCTAGATTCCTCCCACAAAGTTATTGAAGGTGGTGAAGGTTCCCTACCTGCTTGTCCAGAGCTAGTCGCTAGTATTAAAGATTGGCGTGCTGCTTATCATGCCGATGTGCGGAGTTTCCGGCTCGAAAAGAACCCTAATATTGTTCATAATTCTTCTGATATTAATCATCCTCAGCTAACCGATAAGCTCAAGAAAAATTTGAATAATTGGCTCAGTTCTCCAGAATTTCTGCCTACGAAAGATAAGTTAATGGCAGGATTAAATCGCGGTCAAGTTATATTAGTGGGAATTGATATCAATGATCCTGATTTGAAATATGCACCTTGGCATCTTTGGAGTTTTTTCGAGCATTTTCCCAAGTCTGACTATGCTCTCTTAAGACCTAATTTTAGTAGGCTGGATAATTTTAGTGATAAGGGTAGGGCTGCTCGATCGAAGCTCAATATCATCGCTATCATTGGGGACAGCATAGGCATTAATACTGGGGAAGATACGACAATTATCAAAAGCCTTCCGGGTGTACATCATCTAGAAGTTTTGGGAGAGCCTTCTAAGGATAAAGTGACGGAAGTTTTATGGAATTCAGATAATACAGATATTTTATTTTTTGCAGGGCATGGCAAGAAGGATCAAGATCGGGGCAGAATTTGTATTAACGGGAAGGAAACTTTAGGGGTTGAGGAGATGCGATCGGGTCTCCAGAAGCGGATTCAAGAAGGTTTACAGTTGGCAATTTTTAATTCCTGTGATGGGTTGGAGTTGGGGGAAGAGTTGGCAGATTTGCATATTCCTCAGGCGATCGTGATGAAAGAAGCCGTGCCAGATGATATTGCCCAGCGCTTCCTCAAGGATTTTCTGACAGAATTTTCTCAAGGAGTTCCCTTAGTCCAAGCTCTGCGACAAACTCGCAACAAGCTGAAAGACAAAGAATATGAATATCCCTACGCTAGTTGGCTCCCCGTCCTCTACTACAACCCCACCCAACCCCTAATGGAATGGTCTTCTCCCCAACCCATCCTCTCCCAACAATACCCTTTGCAAGCAAAACTAGCTGCTTCAATTGTCTTACTACTATTAGGTTTACATAACATCCCAGCAGTTGCTTTTGTTTCTCAAATTAGGGAATTAAAAAATAATGTTCTAGGGCTTGCCAGCACTTCATTCAATAAAACTTACCAAGATCCATATTTTCAGTTAACTTATCCTCAGACTTGGCAAGCACAAGAAGAGTTAGATGGGATTACTGGAGATATGGTTAATATATTTTTAGTAGAGAATAAAGAGGTTAGATTAAGCTTGAATATCCAAGATTTAACTACGAAACCTTTAAGTTTAGAAGGTTGGCGGAATCATCTTACTGGTAACTTAGAAAAATATATGGAGAATTTTAGTAGGGTTAAAGAAGCACCAGCTACTCTGGCTTTTCGTCCGGGTTATAAAATAGTTTTTACCACAACTCAGGACGGTAATATCTACAAGAAAGTTATCATTACTGCCTTGAAAAATAACAAAGCCTATTCAGTTATTTATTCAGCCCCAGAGGATTTATTTTATAAACATGAAGTTACTGCTAGGGAGATAATCAATTCTCTGAAATTATCTAATTAGATGAAACGGTGGTTTCCTCAATCAAAAATCAAAAGAGGAATTTGTTCAGAGGGAGGTACAGTTTCTAGGTAAAGTTCTAGGTTAAAGTAATCTCGACTACTACTTTCAGTAATGAACCTTCCTTCAATAGCATTGTTATTTCTTAACCTTTCCCATAGAACTTGGGCATTACCTAGGGTGTCAGTAGCGAAAAGTAGATTTAAGCATTCACCACCATGCCTATTAGTACCACAAATTAGATTGTTTTCTCTCATCACAAATCTTAGATTACCGTTGTCTCTAGCTATTTGAAATCTGGCTGAGACTGTATTACATACTGGCTGTCTATTGTTCCAAAATATGATCGGGCTGACTCCCAAAGAACCTCTGCCAAGGGTTGCATAACCTTGTTGATAGGAACCACAGGAGTAATTTATAGATTGTATAGATTGACTATTAGCACCTTGGCTATTTGTTAAGAGAAAACCTAGGGACAGTGATAAAGTTAGCAGAGAATACTTCAATAGTTTGGCTTTCATTGTGTTACACCTAATCTAGGACAAAATCATCTTATTCTTATTGTGTTATTATAATTTTCTTACGTCTGCTGTAAACTCTGGAATATCTGGAACAATTTCTGTAGCAATTCATCGTGTAATATTATATTATTCGATCTGACATAAAATGTGCAAGACAAACTACATAAATTCATTAAATATTCCTAATTAATTCAAGTATAGCTTGAGAATCTAAGTTGAATATATAAATATTGACAATACTATTGCTATTTAATGAATAACTTTGCTTGGCAATCAACGGGAATAATTAACTTTATCGGCTTATGAAACCTAACTACTATTTAGCTACATTTATTGGTGCTGCTGCCGTGGTTTTTGTAGCCCAAATTAGTATCGCTCAAGCTCCCAATCTTTATCAACAAGCTAGGCAATCTGTAGTTGTAATTCAAAATGAAGCAGGGGCTAGTCAAGGAACTGGTTTTATTGTCAGTAAAGATAATGCTACTTATTATGTACTCACAGCTGGTCATGTTGTTCGAGATAGGCAACCTCCAAATAGTCGACTACGAGTTAGGACTGATACAGGAGAAATAATAGAAGCAGAACCAGTACCTTTACCCGGAGTAGACCTAGCACTACTACAATTTATAAGTAATAGGCAATACCCTGTAGTGAAAATAGCAAATAATACTAATGATATCCAACCAGCTACAAGCATATTTGTGTTAGGTTTTCCTGCTACAGGCTCTAGCTCCAGAGTTTCTAGAGACCCACAGATTCTAGGTGGCAATATTAGTTCTCGACAACCCTCGACTTCAGGAGGTAGCCCAGTGATTTTTCATACTGCTCCTACTGTAGGAGGTATGAGTGGTTCTCCAGTCTTAACAGCAGGAGGTGAAGTTATAGGAATTCATATAGGACAGACCGTTCAGAACGTATTTGGAGAAGCTATTCCTATTGAGAGGTACAAAGAATCAGCTCCATCTGCTTTTACTGGATTAGCTAGAAATAATTTGACAACAGATAATTTTCCTCAGGTGATATCAAGTATCGAACAAGGGAGAAGATTAGGTATAGATACTCCTGAAAGTACTGCAATCTTATCTTATGCTTATTTTGGATTAGGAAATCTATCTAGGGCTAGGGAAGAAGCAAGAAGAGTTAGCGGAAGTAATGCGAATGCTGCTTTACTGCTAGGAGCTATTAACTATATAGAAGGTAATTACAGCAATGCAATAAGTAATGCCAATGATGTCTCTAGGCTTGACAGTAGAAATTTAGGAGGCTATGCCCTAGCAATATTAGGTTTGAGTCAAGCACAAAATCAAACATCTTTAGTTGATGCTAACCGTAATTCGTCACAAGCAATTAACTTATTATCAAATAATGCCTTTGTAAACTATGCTCAGAGTTGTGTAAGGCTAAAAACTGGAGAAAGAAATGATGCAAGACGTTTTTTTGATCTTGCAAGCGGACTTTCTGGTCAAATACAAGATCCTTTTCTCGCAATTATAGTCCCCAGATTACAGCAAATCGTCATTAGAGACTGCTTATCAGAAATAGGTGGTGACTTGCCTGTACCTGCCTCTGCTCTTGGAAGATATAGGTTAACAGAACTCATTATTAATCTAGAGTCCGGAGCCACATCTATAGCTGTTAGTAAGGATAATCAATTTGTCGCTGTAGGTATGCGGAATGGAACTGCATCAGTTTATAGCTTACAGGACAGACGTAAGGTCGGAACTTTTAGCTCGGGTCCAACTAATCGAAGTATTAGCTCTATCGCCCTTAGCCCTGATGGTCAGGAAATTGCTGTTGCTTCTGTTGATGGGGAAGTGAAGGTATTTGCTATCAACAATGTAAGTGTATCAAGATATATAATCATTGCTGGAAGCAATCCTTCAGTTGTTTTTAGTGACAATGGTAATTTTCTTTTTGTTGGTAGTGGTACTGGGACTCTCCGGTTAGTAAATAATAGGAGTGGTGAAACTCTAGCTGCAAATACCAACGCTAATGATCGAGGGATTAGCTCTCTAGCTCTGAGTTCTGATGGTCGTTTACTAGCTAGTGGTGGAGGAGATGGAACGGTGAAACTCTGGAGTACATCTGATCTTACTCCGGTGGATGTTTACCAAGCACACCAGAGAGCAATTCCCAACTTAGCTTTTAGCGCTGATGGTAATCAAATTATTAGTGCTGGTTTAGATGATGTTATTAAATCTTGTAATTGGCGGACTAAGGAATGTAGTGAAGTTGCTCGATCCAATGACGTTATTAGAAGCCTTGCTGTTGCCAGCAATAATCATTTAGCCTTCAGTAACCCAAATCTTCTTGGTCTTGGAGATAACAGAATATTTTTACAAGAAGCAACAACTGGTCAGTCTTTGGGGAATTTATCAGGTCATCGAGACCAAGTAAATGCTTTAGTCTATACACCAGATGGCAAATACTTAATTTCTGGGAGTGACGATCGAACCCTGATTATTTGGCAAGTACAGTAGAGAGAGTGAGGAATTACTGGAGACAGATTAGTATCTGTTAGGGTGTGTCATCAATTAAGAGGATTGACAATCCGCCAGCAACGCCTCTGTTTGAAATTGGAGCTAGGCTCAAGCCACCCACGCCTTCCGTCTTGCTGCTCAGTCAGTGGGGCATTCTCATACTGCAGAAGAATTTTAAAATAGGACTATTACCGCTACACTTGAATTTTGTCTAGTTAATTAATTCAGTGAAATATTGTCAACATTATCAATATTGCCAACAAAAGTTTAATATTTTATAAATCCTATGATTGATGTTAGTGCCGTCTTAAATGTATTACGCCCAGTGCAAGACCCCGAACTCCAAAAAAGTTTAGTTGAGCTAAATATGATTCGGCATGTGAAAATTCAGGAGGGAGTGGTGAACTTTACCCTGGTATTGACCACCCCAGCCTGTCCGCTCCGGGAATTCATTGTCGAAGATTGCCAAAAAGCAGTCAAACAACTCCCCGGCATCACTGAAGTAATTATTGATGTCACCGCCGAGACTCCCCAACAAAAATCCACGCCTGATAAAACCGGGATTGATGGGGTGAAAAATATTATTGCCGTTTCTAGTGGGAAAGGTGGTGTGGGCAAAAGCACTGTGGCGGTGAATATTGCCGTCGCCCTCGCCCAAACTGGAGCCAAAGTGGGGCTGATTGATGCGGATATCTACGGGCCCAATGCCCCAAATATGCTGGGTTTATCCACAGCGAAGGCGATGGTACAACAGGTAAATGGTCAGGATGTGCTGGAACCAGCTTTTAATCATGGAGTGAAGTTGGTATCCATGGCTTTTTTGATTGATAAGGATCAACCAGTGATCTGGCGTGGGCCCATGCTCAATGGCATTATTCGCCAGTTTCTCTATCAAGTGCAGTGGGGTGAGCTGGATTATCTGATTGTGGATATGCCTCCCGGTACTGGGGATGCTCAATTAACCCTGATTCAAGCTGTCCCTCTGGCTGGAGCTGTCATTGTCACTACCCCGCAAACCGTGGCGTTATTGGATGCCCGGAAAGGCTTAAAAATGTTCCAACAGTTGGGGGTGAATGTGTTGGGAATTGTCGAGAATATGAGTTATTTTATTCCCCCCGATCTGCCCGATCGCCAGTACGATATTTTTGGTTCGGGAGGGGGCGATCGCACAGCCCAAGAATTAGGGATTCCTTTACTAGGGATGATTCCCCTAGAGATCAATCTCCGCACCGGGGGCGATCAAGGTATTCCGATCGTCGTCGCTGAACCCGAATCTGCCTCTGCCAAAGCTCTGGTGGCGATCGCCAAACAAGTTGCCGCCAAAGTTTCCGTAGCAGCGTTGAAAACAGTGAACAATGAACAGTGAACAGCAAGGATTGATAACTGATAACTGTACCTCCTCTACCTCCCTGTACCTTCCCTTACCTCCTTCTCTAATAACTGATAACTGTTCACTGATAACTGATAACTGAAATAAATTATGTTTCAAAAATCTATTAAACGCTTTAACCTCAATTCCGTCATTGCTCCTTGGCAAGAAATTGATTGGACTCTCTTGACTCTGGTTGTGGGGATGACCACCTTTGGGGGATTGATGATCCGGAGTACGGAACTCCATAAAGGTCTTACGGATTGGTGGCAACATTGGCTCACGGGATTGGTGGGTCTAGCGATCGCGCTGGGGATCTCTCGATTCCGCTACGAAAATTTGCTGCCTTGGCGATGGGCGATCTATGGATTTATTAATTTCTCTCTAATTGCGGTGCGATTTGTGGGGACTGAGGGACTAGGGGCGCAGCGCTGGATTAATATTGCTGGATTCTTTGTCCAGCCTTCAGAGTTTGCGAAGATTGGGATCATTGTCACCCTAGCGGCTCTCCTCCACGAAGAAACTGCGAATACGATCCCCAACATGATCAAAGCTCTGGCGGTGACTGCGGTGCCTTGGGCTTTTGTATTTCTAGAGCCGAATTTGGGAACATCCTTGGTATTTGGAGCGATTACGATCGGGATGCTCTACTGGGCAAATGCTCATCCGGGCTGGCTAATTCTGCTCATCTCTCCCATTGTTTCGGCGATCGTCCTCAATGTTTCGGTGCCAGCTTGGGCGGTGTGGGTAACGGCTATGTTTGTCATTGGCTGGATTTCTCTGCCTTGGACTTGGCTGGGGGGGTTGGGAGCCATGATTATTAACCTGATTTCGGGAACCCTCGGCAGTATGCTCTGGGGAGTCCTGAAGGATTACCAAAAAGACCGGATCCTCATGTTTCTTGACCCTGATAAGGATCCTTTAGGGGGCGGCTATCACTTGATCCAGTCGAGGATTGCCATCGGCGCCGGGGGGGTTTGGGGCAAGGGCTTAAATCAAGGGACTCAAACCCAGTTGGACTTTATTCCAGAGCAACATACAGATTTTATTTTTTCCGCCATTGGGGAAGAATTGGGCTTTGTAGGAGCGCTCTGTGTTTTGTTTGTCTTTTGGCTAATTTGTCTGCGGTTGGTGATCATTGCTCAAAATGCTAAGGATAACTTTGGTTCCCTAATTGCGATCGGCTATCTCTCGATGCTGGTGTTTCAAGTGGTGGTGAACATTGGTATGAATATTGGTCTGGCGCCGATTACAGGGATTCCTTTACCTTTGTTGAGCTATGGTCGATCGTCCCTCTTAGCAAATCTCATCGGCTTGGGGTTAGTCGAATCGGTATTTAACTATCGAAATCAGAAGTTCTTTTAGGGTCATATCAAGGCATAGTAAGACCTCGACAAGAAAATCATCTTCAGCAATTGGAATAGTAGAGAGCAGCCCATAATACAGCGTTTTTCAGCTAGATGAAGACACACTTTCCCCATATAACAAGGGGTTTAAGCCTCTTGCCTGTCATCCACAAACCAGAAAAGTGCTGTAAATTACAAGATTTCAATATAAGTCAACAGGTCAGGAAGATTTTCTTTAACGACTGTCCATATTTCTGTGAGATCAACTTCGTCATAGTCATGAGTAATTATATCTCTCATCCCTGCAATTTTTCGCCAAGGAATATCTGAATGTTGTTGTCTAAATTCTGGAGTTAGCCTCTTTGTAGCTTCACCAATAATGGTAATACGCCGCAAAATGGCATCTTGTTTTTCAATGTTTACGGCAAGAGTTTCTTGATCTATTCCTTCAACGTAATGCAGGATTAATTTAATCGACTCAATGATATCAATAATTGCTTCTTGGTCACGCAACATATATCACCTCAGCAGATTCCAGAATATTTTTGCGCCGTAGCCAGTTATGGCTTTGGATAATGGCTTGTTTGCTAACTAGATCAACTTTACGGTTTAACATTATTTCGAGTTCTTCTTTCATAGTCATTTTTTCAAATAGACCTCGTTTAGCATGAGGTTGATAGGAAACTAATAAATCAATGTCGCTATCTTCTCGAAAGTCATCTCGCAAGATTGAGCCAAATAATGCTAATTCAGCAACTTGCCATTTCTGACAAAATTGAGTAAGTTGTTGACTAGAAATACCAAGGCGACTATAGATTTTAGGGGTTGATATTTGGCTATACATCTTAATTAATCCTTACCCAAAGGGGAATCCTCCGTGGTTAGTGATAATTTGGTCAATATTGTTCATGGTTTCTATAGTTTCGCCCAAGATGGAAATTATGTTTTGATAATGCACTAAATCATCAAAGCTGAGTTCTCTTCCTTTGCGGTCTTTGAGCCATTTCTGACAAACTTGATAGCCACCGATGTAGAAGTTCCAAATGTGGGGCGGGACATTGGCAAAATACTGCTGGTCGTTGATCCAGATTTGTTGTTGAGCTTGGTTGTATTTGACTTGTTCCACAAGATTTGAGCCATCAATGGGATAGTTACTAATTTCTGCGCCTGTTTCTTTCATCAGGTGGAGTTGGACGAGTCGATCGCCTTGGTTGACCAGTTCCCAAAATAGTTGGTTGTTGCTGGTGAGGGGAACTCGTGGAAAGTCAATTTTCAGAAATTCGGCGTAGCGTTGGCGATATTCTGGAGAATGAAAGACGGCATAAATATAATGAAAAATGTCTTCTGGTGCGAAGGTTTTAATCTGATCGCCTTTACCATCGGTCAAAAATTCTAAGCCAAGTTTTTGGGAAAATTCGTTAATAAATTCTGGTGCTAAGTTTGGGCGGCGACTATGGGGATTATTGTTTGGTTCGGTTTCAAATAAAGTTGGTTTATCGGTTGGGTAGAGATAAAGAGGGAAAACCTGATTTGCTTCTCTACTTGTTGTTGAGATGACACAATCATTAGCAGGTTGTTTAGATACCCAACAATGTCTATAGCCTAAATTTGCTTGCTGTCTTGAAGATAGTAAACATAAATTATCTCTCTTGAAAACATGATCGGTTAATTCACGTCTAGGATAATCCATTGCTACATAACTAAAATAGCAGTAGCGCCAGTCAAAAGGACGATATAAGCAACTTGTGATTTTATCTTTCCATTGATTATCTGAGCGAATAATTTTTCGAGATTTATCTAATTGCCAGTCTCGATTATTTTTGATCTCATACTTATTAACATATTCATCATCAGACAAGTATTTGTCTCTCATCTCTTGAAATCTTCTCAAAATATTAGTCTCTTCAAAATCAACAGCAAAGTGATCTCGATGGGTTTGAAATCCTAAAACATTAGTATTCATGACCTCAGTGATTTTCCAGAACTTGTCATATTCAACTCTTAAATCAATATTCTGAGGTTTAAACAAATAAAATGGAGCATCTGGGTATATTCTATTTTCCTCTGAAATCATTGAACTAATATCAGTCTCATCTAACCAGTGATACTTACCACCAACAAGCTGCTTATTTTCAAAAACCTCACGCTTGCCCCATAAATCCGCATGATAAACCGTTGCTGATTCCTGCTGACTATTTTGATATTTAATAAAAATCCCGATCGCTACACCCTGCTGAATATCAAACACATTTTGATCGACAGAATCATCAGGACAAGTTTCTTTTTTCTTACTATTGCCATGCAAATCTAAAATATAAATTTCATCAAAAGTCTTTAATAAACTTTGCCGCATCCCTCTAAAAGTTGGATTGTCTAAATAGCCGTGATTAGTGACAAAAGCTAAGATTCCGTAACCTGTTTGATCGATGCGCCATTGACTAAAACGAATAAACTTAACATAATCATCATTTAACCACTTAGAATTTCTCTCTCCCAAGGGCTTCCCATCAACCTCAAAATAATTATCAGTCTTTGTATTGGAGATAATATCCTTGCCATTGAGCAAACCCTTAATCCAATCTCCTGTATTTACCGAATGTCCAGAATAAGGCGGATTGCCGATAATCACCATTACAGGACGATCTTGTTTAATATCTTTCGCTTCTTCAGCCTCTTCTTTAATTCGAGAACCAAAATTAATTACCTGATCTGCAATTTGAAAAGATTCTTGTAGAGTATTTGTTAAATAAATCCGCAAACGTTCCTCAGAGCTAAAATCATAACCCAACTCTTTAAGCTGTAACCCCAGTTTCATGTGTGCCACCGTATAGGGAGCCATCAGCAACTCAAACCCGAATAAACGGGGTAAAAGATGCTGACTTACATAACCCGACCACATTCCCTTTTGCTTCTTGAACCCCTCATAAATATGCTCAATCACCCGATGCATAAACGTCCCAGTCCCCACCGCCGGATCGAGAATTAGCACCTTGTGCATATCAGTAATCTTCGTACTATCTGCCAACCCCTTCTTAATCCCAAACTTCTCCTTGAGAATATAATCCACACTCCGCACAATATACCCAACCACAGGCTCCGGCGTATAGTACACTCCCCGTGACTCCCGCATTTTCGGGTCATATTCCGCCAAGAAAGTCTCATAAAAATGCACCACAGGATCTTCCCGGCGATCTCGCTGACCAAAATCCCTTAAAATTGCCGACATCTCCGTTTGCTGCAAAATACTCGCCAAAGTATCCACCGCCCAAGTAATGCGATCGTCCAATTCCGAACCCGCAACTTGATTAAAAATTCCCCGTAAAAATGGATTCGTTTTAGGTAATCTAAACCCCGCCGTTTCCCGTGAAAAAGAACTCACCTGATCCGTATTGCACCGCGCCGCAAACAAACCATAGCAGATCGTCTGAGCATACATATCTGCAAACTGCTCCCCCGTCAAGTCTCGAATCAACACCAAGCGAAACGACTCCAACTGCTGCCGTAACATCCCCCCTCGATCGCTATCTTTCAAAGCCATAGTGATCGCATCCCGAATCAACTGCGCCAAAGCTGCCATCCTTTTCGCCAAAGCCTTCGGAGTCGTCACCTGCACAACCTTAGTTAACAAAAACTGCCGCAAAAGTTGATCAACCTGGGCAATCCCCTCAGGATCAGGCTTAATTTTTTTCTGCTTATCCAAGGTGGCGATCGAAGCCGACAAGCGCAACTCCCCTTCCACATACCACCGAAACTCCAAATAATCTGTCAAGATCAAATTTCCCAAGGCATGAAAATACCGCCTCATCTGCTCCTTTTTCTCCAGCCCCTTCAACGGAATCCCAATATCTTTAGCCTCAATATGTCCAATCTTCAACTCTCCCTGACTAATCAAAAAATCGGGCATCCCATACTTTTCTCGTTTTGGCTCATTCACCGCCCGAATCGAACTATCCAAAGACTCCATCAACTTCTGAAAAGCAGGACGATAGGTATGCTCCGTCGCATTTCCCCTTTGGTAAATTTGAATAACTTCTTGCAAATAGGCTTGGATTTGATTCGCCATGGTTTTCTAAGACTACTTGGTTTTAAAATACTAGTCCTGCTAAAGTTATATTAGTTTTTAATAACACACAAATCGAGAAAACTATGATTCTTCCGGGATCGATCGTCCGTGTTACCAATGTTGATGATACCTACTATGCCTTTGAAGGTTTAGTCCAACGTATTGATGGCAACAAAGCGGCTGTCCTATTTGAGGGCGGCAACTGGGATAAACTAGTCACCTTTCGCCTCTCAGAGTTAGGGGCAGTAGAAAAAACTGCCAAGAAGGGCAAATAGGGTAAATAATTAGCTGCCCAAACCCAATCCAGCTAAATAGCCCGTTGTCCATGCACTCTGGAAATTAAACCCCCCCGTCACCCCGTCAATGTCTAGCACCTCTCCCGCTAGATACAAGCCGGGGCATATTTTTGATTCCATAGTCTTAAAATCTACTTCCCCCAGAGGCACGCCGCCACAGGTAACAAATTCTTCCTTGAATACCCCCTTCCCTTCGATCGCATAGCTTCCCTGCGTTAGCTCCTCGATTAGCTGGTTCAGAGTTTTCTTTGATAATTCTGCCCATTTTTGACCATCGCTTACCCCCAAATAGTTCACCAGTTTTTGCCAGAGGCGTTTGGGGACAGGAAAGGGACAACTAGAGGCGATCGAGCGTTGAGGTAACTGCCCTTTTATGGCTGTAAGCTGCTGCCGCAAAACTTCGGGATTATACGCCGGAAGCCAGTTAATAATTAATTGCCCTTGATATTGCTGGTCATGCAACACCCTCGCAGCCCAAGCCGAAAGTTTGAGAACGGCGGGCCCACTCACGCCCCAATGGGTAATTAAAAAAGCTCCGGTCTGTTCTAGGGAAGTTTTATTAGAGGTTTTACTAGGAGTTTTATGGGGATTTTTCTCTTCAGGAATTAGGCGGAGTTTGACCTGCTCTAAGCTGACCCCAGATAATTCTGAGAGGCGGGGATCTGTAATGTTAAACGTAAACAAAGAAGGAACTGGGGGAATGAGGCTATGTCCCAGAGCTTCCGCAATTTTATAACCTTGCGGATTGCTTCCTGTAGCAAGAAGGAGTCGATCGCCCCGTAATTGTTCGCCCCGCCGTAGCTCCACCAAAAACTGCCCCTGTTCCCGGCTGACCCCCACTGCTGCTGATTTTGTCCAAATTTGTACCCCCGCCTCGATCGCTGCCTGTTCCAAACAATGGGTAATCGTTGCGGAATTATCTGTAGTGGGAAACATCCTGCCATCGGCTTCGGTTTTAAGTTCCACACCCTGAGAGGCAAACCACTCGATCGTATCTTGGGGTTGAAACCGAGTAAACGCCCCCCGCAAAGCCTTCGATCCTCTAGGATAGTTCTGCACCAACAGTCCCGGCTCAAAACAAGCATGGGTGACATTGCACCGCCCCCCGCCAGAAATCCGCACCTTCGCCAACACCTCCGGCCCCGCCTCCACCAAAACCACCTGCACACCGGGATACTTCTGAGCGCAAGTAATCGCCCCAAAAAAACCCGCCGCCCCGCCACCGAGGACAATTACTTTTTTAACCATATTTTTATGAATTTTTATAATAGGTTTATGGCTAGATTATTTAACTAGATTCCAGACCAGAGTTTTAACCATCCTACCTTGTCTTTTTCCTAAAAACGGGTCAATCGATCCTTGATCCCCCTTGCCAAATGCCACCTAGGATCAGAAACTAAACTTGGGAGATCAGGTATAAGACAAAATTTAAGACAAAAAAATTTATGAGGTTGTTGTGAAAAGAGTATTAGGTATTATTCTCGGTGGTGGTGCAGGTACACGGCTGTACCCTTTGACAAAACTACGGGCAAAACCAGCAGTCCCCCTCGCTGGCAAATATCGACTGATTGATATTCCTGTGAGTAACTGTATTAACTCAGATATCTTAAAAATTTATGTACTAACCCAGTTCAACTCAGCTTCCTTGAACCGCCATATTTCCCGTACCTACAATTTTTCTGGTTTCAGTGAAGGTTTTGTGGAAGTCCTCGCAGCCCAACAAACAGCGGAAAATCCTAACTGGTTTCAAGGCACAGCCGATGCCGTCCGCCGCTACCTATGGATCATGAAAGATTGGGATGTGGATGAGTATTTGATTCTTTCTGGGGATCATCTCTATCGGATGGATTATAGTGAATTTGTGAAGCGGCATCGGGAAACCAATGCAGATATTACCCTTTCTGTAGTTCCTATTGATGGCAGTCGAGCTTCGGATTTTGGTTTGATGAAAATGGATGACAACGGCAAAATTGTTTCCTTCAAAGAAAAGCCCAAGGGTGCAGAACTAGAAAGTATGCAGGTAGATACCACCAAGTTGGGGCTAACACCAGAACAAGCAAAGGAAACTCCCTACATTGCCTCCATGGGTATTTATGTATTTAAGAAAGCGGTACTAGAAAAACTCCTCGAAGAACTGCCCGATCAAACAGACTTCGGCAAAGAAATCATTCCGGCTGCGTCTAAAGATTACAATATTCAAGCCTATCTCCATGAGGGTTACTGGGAAGATATTGGGACGATCGAAGCCTTTTATAAAGCCAACCTTGCCCTTACCCAACAACCCCAGCCCCCCTTCAGTTTCTACGACGAAAAAGCTCCCATCTATACTCGTCCCCGCTACTTACCCCCAACCAAATTATTAGATTGCCACATCACCGAATCCATCATTGGTGAGGGTTGCATTGTTAAAGAGTGCCGGATCAATCACTCGGTACTGGGGATTAGAACCCGCATTGAAGCTGGGTGTATTATTGAAGATTCCCTCCTGATGGGGGCAGATTACTACGAACCCTTTGCAGAGCGCAGCATCAATTCTGAAAAAGGCGCAGTTCCGGTAGGGATCGGGGCAGATAGCATGATTCGCAAGGCTATTGTTGATAAAAATGCCCGGATTGGTCGCAAGGTACAAATTATCAATAAAGACCGGGTAAGTGAAGCCAGTCGAGAAGATCAGGGGTTCTTTATTCGCAGTGGAATTGTGGTAATTATGAAAAATGCTCTGATTCCCGATCGAACAGTAATATAGGAGTAAATAGGTGTAAATAGATGTAATTAAAGCCTCTGGTCTTCGTGACTTGAGGAGATTTACCCTAGAGCATAAACTTTCCCCTAGATTACTCTTTGCCCCCCCTATGAAAAGTTTCTTCTCTGCCATTATCCCCTTTGTATTTTGGTCGTGGAATCTCTGTTTTCTGTCCCTTGCCTACCTTGTGATCCTGCCATTTGTAGGGTTAGCTTTGTTCTTGGCAACAATTGAAGGTTCGGTTCCCTTAGATTTATCCTTGACCATTGGTTGCCTCATCCTTGTCCCGACAATTAGCTGTGTTTTGGCAATTACAAAGTTTACCAAGCAACCCCAGAAGTTACTAGCTTTGTTCTACGGTGTCGAAGCTCCTTTGTTTATCCTCTGCCTAGTGCGCCTGTTTCTAGTCAGGGAATTTACCCCCGCAGGTAGTTTGGTTGTGGGAACAGTTTTTCTGGCAGTGGCAGCTTTTGCCTACCATTTATTTTTTGGTTCCCTGGCGATCGAGCAAGTTCCAGTAGGGGCGACGGGGGATATGGGAAGGGCGGGGTTTGGTGATGGAGTTAATTCAGGGGTTAATCAAGAATTAGCTCAAAATTTTGATCGAAATACGGTGAGGGTAGGGAAGTTTCGGCTACCACGGGAGCCTTTGGCGTGGGTTCAGTTGGGGAGCCATAGCTTAATGAGCTTAGTGGGGCTTTATGCTGCCACTATTTTGTTATTCTATGCCCTGCCCTTGGCTTTTAGTGGTGTTGTTTACTTATTACTTTTTACTTGGGTTGCTGATCTTTGGGCGATAATTTCTGCTAGTCCTATAACAATTATTTGGCAACTAAGTATCTTCTTGATGCTAATTGCATTTTCCTCGACTTTATTTGTGATCATGCCCTCGGTGTATGGGTTTCTCTATGCCTACACAGGTCGGCTGGGGTGGAAAGATTTTGAGAAAGGTTATGGCAGAAATAAGGCAAGATTGGGGGCGATCGCTACCCTCACTGCTTGGTCAATTTTATTCTTTACTCTCCAACAACAACCGCAAATTAAGGCTTTTAGTCTTCTAGAAAATCCGGGGGTTAATGACGGCGATCGACAAGAGTTGGTGAAAAAATCCGATACCATCCGTCAAGGCTTACTAAATAGCTATCTTCTTTCCTACCGTTATCTCAGCACTGTCGACGAAAATAATCATATTGCTGCCCTACATAAAAGTGTATTTAATCTGCCCGATGAAACGGCGAATCTAATCCAAGCTGCCTACAATCAATTACTCACCCCATTTTTGTATCAGGGCGATCGATCTGATATTGAGAAAGCGGAAAAACTCTACGGGCAGTTCTTTGATACCAACATCCAAAAAGCCGAAGCCCCAACAATTAGTAAGTCTGTGCAATCTACTTGGAACCGGGAGGAAGCTAAGGCAGGCTTATTAAATATCAATCAACAAAAAGTCTGGCTGCAAAAACAAGAGGTTAAAGTTACGGAGCAAGGAGATTGGGCAGAGGTAGAACTCTACGAAATGTACGAGAACCAGACTCCCAATTTGCAAGAAGTTTACTATTCCTTTTCCTTACCCGAAAGTGCAGTGATTACGGGTGTATGGCTGGGTGATACGGACGATCGAGCCAAACGCTTTCCCTACCAAGTTTCCCCCCGTGGCGCAGCCCAACAGGTTTATAACGACCAAGTACAAGAACAGGTAGACCCCGCCCTCCTCGAACAGGTAGGTACAAGGCAATACCGCCTCCGAGCCTTTCCGATCCCTGCCAAGCTCCTGAGTAGAAATCTAAATTCCACCGAGAATCCTGCAAATTCTCTGCCTACCCACATGCACCTCTGGCTAACCTACAAGGTGATGCAGCAACCCCAAGGCTGGGCTTTACCAGATTTAGGCGAAAAGCGGAATGTTTATTGGACAGGATTTAGTCAACGCACGATCGACGGCAAATCTATATCTAGCAATGATTGGCTCCCCGCCTTTGTGGAAGCTACTAAGCCCTTCAACCTCCAACCCCATCAGGTGACATTCCCCAAGGGAGAGGTAATCTCGGCTCAACCCCTAGCGGCGACGGATTATATCTTGCCTCAAGGACAGCGCTTTGCTGTGATCATCGATACTTCCCGGAGCATGGCAGCACAAAAACAAACCCTTGCCAAAACGTGGGATTGGCTCAATCAGAATATAGCTAAAAACAACGAAATTCACCTTTACCTCACGGGAACCCTAGGGGCAGAACCCCGGCGTATTGCTGATCTAAACAGCTTTGATCTCCAGCAATTAACCTATTTTGGTTCTCTGCAATTCCCCGAAATGCTCCAGCAGTTTAGCCAACTCCAAGGGGATACTATTTATGATGCAGTATTATTACTCACCGACGATGGCAGCTATGATCTCGCCCAAGATAAGGTGACGCTACCCACCCTCAAAGCTCCCCTGTGGATGGTGCATCTAGCGGGATTGCCTCCAGCCTACGATGATGTCACCCTCAAGGCAGTACAGGATAGCGGCGGCGGTGTGAGTACCAATGCTCAAGAGGTAATCCAGAGAATCGCTACTACTAGCAAATTAGATAAATCTCTAGTTAGCTTAGTTGATGGTTACGGCTGGTATCGCTCAAGCATCCCCAATCCTCCAGTGAATAATTCCCCAAATAGCCCATCCCAAGGAATTACTAATCCAAATTCTAATCAAACTAATCAAGATTTTGCCCCTCTAGCTGCACGGCAATTAGCCCTAGCACTAAGTCAGGAAACCAAGGGCAGAGATATTCAGGGCAGTGAGCTACTAGCAAAACTCGATGGGATTCAGGCTTTGGCAAAACAGTACGGGATTGTTACGCCCTACTCTTCCATGATTGTCTTGGTCAATGATCAGCAACGAGAAGCCCTCAAGGAAGCAGAAGCAAGGGTCGATCGATTCGATCGAGAAGTAGAAACTGGAGCCGAAAATTTAACCCAACCCCATAATCCCTTTGCCGTTACCCCAGTCCCCGAACCCAAGGTATTTATCTTTATTTCTCTAGGGGCAGTGGCTCTGATGTGGTGGTATCGGCGACGATCGTATTAAGGCTGGTATTGGAGTTGACACACCCCAGCAATCATAGTAATAATAGCCTATGAAAAAAATTTTTATTACTGGTGCAAGTGGTTGCATTGGTCACTATATTGTTGAGAATTTAATCCAAAATACTGACCATGAATTGTATTTATTGGTGAGAAATCCAGAGAAGTTGGGGTTTGATTATCAAGCCCGTAAGGGGATTCATATTTTGCAGGGAGATTTACTCCAAATTGCCAACTATGCCGATTTATTAAAAACGATAAATGTTGCCATTTTGATTGCTGCGGCTTGGGGAGGCATTGAGGAAACCAGAGAAATTAATGTTACAAAAACTCACCAGTTGATGAATTTCTTAGATTTAGAGATTTGTGAACAGGTAATTTATTTTTCGACAGCAAGTATTTTAGATAAAAACAATCAACTTCTAGAGGCAGCAGGGAAGACGGGGCATAACTATATTCGGACTAAGTATGAGTGCTATCAAAGTTTAGGAGAGTTGGCGATCGCCCCCAAAATCACCACAGTATTTCCGACCCTCGTATTTGGTGGAGAAGAGAAAAAACCCTATTCTCATATCTCCGGTGGCATTGGGGAAGTCGCAAATTATATTAATCTCATTAAATGGCTTAAAGCAGATGCTAGTTTCCATTTTCTCCATGCCAAGGATATTGCCCAAGTGGTGTGCTATTTGGTGGAGCATCCAGAACTAAATCAGCGCCAAGTAGTGTTGGGAACTCCGGTAATTACTGCTAACCAAGCGGTGGAAGAAGTGTGTGCTTATCTGGGCAAAAAAATCTATTTTCGGATTCCTTTGGAAGTATGGATGGCAAATCTTTTAATTGCTGTATTTCGTATTGAAGTGGCAGACTGGGATGCCTTCTCGATCGAGTACCGCCACTTCACCTACAAAGACCCCGTAACCCCAGCTAGTTTTGGCTTACCTACCTATTGCGCTACCCTGCCAGAAGTTCTGAAAGCTAGTGGAATTAAGGGGATTCAAACATAGAACTAAAACCAAGTTCAATACTTATAACCTAGTTTTCCGTTAGGCATCTAGACCATCACCTACAGTAATATCCCAAACAGTAAATTCTGCTTGAAAATCTACATCTTGATCCTGTTCTCTGTAGGCATTTTCTAGCTCTTGGATAAATGTTCTCTTTTTTTCTTTCCAGAGAATCTCATTGATGAAACTGCTACGATTACTAGCTAGCTGGTCTACAAAGTCTAGAATTTCATTGTCGAGAGTAATAGTAATTTCTTTTTTCATATACTAATTGATTTTTTGAATTGAGCTAATGTACTATTTAGATGCAGTTATTCTCAAGCTTATTAATAGAGGCAGTATCCGAGTGAAGAATTTTTTAGGAAATAATTTGGTTAGGTGGAGATATTTACTAATTTCTGTATTTTTGGGAGTTGTTCTTTGTTTTCAAATAATAGTCTCTGCCACTGATTCACCAGATTTGGTTGTTAATCAGTTTTATCGATGGTACATACAGAATAACTCTCGATCATCAGCGCGAATTAGTGAACAAGAAACAGCTTTCACTCCAGAACTTTATCGGCTTTTAGCACAAGTCTTTCAAAGACGACAAGGAATAGATTTTGATCCCTTTTGCGACTGTCAAGTTGGTACTTTCAGAATGGCTGTGCAATCAGTGAGACAATACCCTGATGACAATCTTCTTACCGAAGTAAATATTAATGTTTATTCTGGGCTTAGACCACCCGGAAGTCCTCGCTCCATTAAGGTTCTAGTTACCCAGGATGGTGATCGCTGGCGGATTCAAAATCTTATTTATAGTGTACGTCGGGGTGATAATGATCTATTAAGTATTTTGAGAGAAATAACTAACTAGAAAGGGAGCTATTGTTGGCAAAATTCTATCCCAGAGTCTTTACTCTAACCTAATTCATCTTTTCTAATTTTATCTAGAATTAACTAGCACAACTGTTGCATCATGCCAGTTAATCTTCTAAAGCTGATCTAGCCTAAATAGTCTTAAACAGTCTCTTTTATCTGACTTGCGTTCTTGTCCTTGGGTTTTTGGATGCCGTTGAGGTTGCTGAAAAACATGGGGATGAATTTTTCGATGAGCATTTTGGGGTCATCCTTGATCACTCGTTGGGCAAGTTGGATTCTGGTCATTTGCAGAGATGGAGAAATTAGGGTTTCGGGGAGGCGTTCCATGAGGTATTGGGGTTGTTCCCAGAGGGGCATTTCCTTGGCTACGGCGAGGAGATTATTTAAGCGGCGGAGTTCTGCCCCAGCCATGATGTCCATCCCCGACTCAAAGGCGGCTTGCTCGATCGCGGCATATTTTCTTTTTGCCTGATCCACCTTGCGACGATGTTCTGGGCTTTGGTCAGCAATTTTCCCCAGCCACCGATTTCCCCAACGCACATGCCCTGTTTCTTCTGGGAGAATGCGCTCGATCGTCTCTCTGATTCTAATATTCTCCTCGGTCTGGGGTGCTTGCTTCAGGGCGTAGATATGGGCTGAAAAGTATTCACAACCCCGCTTTTCCGTGACATTGATGGCAGCAAGGGAAGAAATCATAAAATCATCCCAAGATTTTTCGGGAGTCATGGTGTCACTATCAAGGAGTCTTTCAAATTCATCAATGTAGGAAGTGCCGGGAGGATTGCCCACGGGGACTTCTAGGTCTACGAGTAAATCAGTCAACCACATGGCATGACGAGCTTCATCGGCAATGTGATGAGATAGGTCTTTGATTAGTTCAGGAGATTTCCCATCCATGAGTTCGATCATATTCGTTAAATCCTTGCAACTACGCTGTTCACTGTAGCGGTAGCGGTTCAAGGTGATCATGTGAATCTCTCGCTGTTGCACCACTTGGGTGAGGATATCACGGGCGCTCATGGCGTTGTTGAGTTTGCGGGGGTAGGCGACGGTCATAGGTTTAAAGTATTGAGTTTTGTAAAGTATATCGACTATTTTAACGTATTTTTTTGGGCGGGGCTTAAGACAACCTGAAAATAGCTCTTGTCTGGTAACGAAGGGAACTAGGATGCAAGGACTAAGTATGTAGAAAAATTTATGCCCATGAAAATAGCGATCGCCAAAGAAACAGGTGAAAAGGAACGGCGAGTAGCCCTAATTCCCGATACTGTAGCTCGATTAGTTAAGCAAGGTTTTGAAGTGTGGCTAGAACCGGGAGCCGGAGAGGGCGCATTTTTTCTGGATGATGCTTATGTCCAAGCGGGAGCCAAGATAGTTGCCGATCGATCAACTCTCTGGAGTACCGCCGAAATTGTTCTCAAGGTCGGAATTCCCACCGCCGATGAAATCAGCCAACTCCACTCTGGGGGAGCGTTAATTAGTTTCCTCAGTCCTCTGGCGAATCCCCAACTCATCCAGCAATTGGCAAATCAAGGGGTGACGGCTTTTAGTATGGAACTGATTCCTCGCACCAGTCGCGCCCAGAGTATGGATGCCCTGTCTTCCCAAGCTGGGGTGGCTGGCTACAAAGCTGTACTCCTTGCTGCTGCCGCTTTACCCAAGTTTTTCCCCATGTTGACCACCGCCGCCGGAACCATTAAACCAGCAAAGGTGTTTGTCCTAGGGGCTGGGGTTGCCGGATTGCAAGCGATCGCTACTTCTCGGCGTTTGGGGGCGGTAGTGGAAGCCTTTGATATTCGTCCGGCGGTGAAGGAAGAAGTCCAGAGTTTGGGGGCAAAATTTGTCGAGATTATCCTAGAGGAAGAAACCGTAGCGGCGGGGGGCTATGCCAAGGAAATCTCCGATCGAGCCAAAGCCAAAACCCAAGAAGTCCTCACCCAGCACGTCCGAGACTCCGATGTGGTGATCACGACCGCTCAAGTCCCCGGCAAAAAAGCCCCAATTTTGGTGACAGAAGCAATGATTGCCCAGATGAAACCCGGATCCGTAGTTGTAGACATGGCAGCCGACCAAGGGGGCAACTGTGAAGGCACGCAAGCAGGCAAGTCGATCCAATTCCACGATGTCACCATCATTGGCACGGTAAATTTACCCGCCGATATGCCGATTCATGCCAGCCAAATGTACTCCAAAAATATCGCTACCTTCCTGCAATACCTAGTCAAAGATGGGCAGCTAAACCTTGATTTCACCGATGACATTATCAGCAGTACCTGTGTTGCCCACAATGGCGAAGTCCTGAATCAACGGGTCAAAGATGCGCTGTTAGTGCCGAGTATTTAGAAATGCCTTTTTTCCAAAAAAATTGTAAGGATAATTAACCATGACCACTGCTCTGTTGACAGGCTTAGTTGTATTTGTTTTAGCCTCTTTTATTGGCTTTGAAGTAATTAATAAAGTGCCGCCGACTCTGCATACTCCTTTGATGTCGGGAGCTAATGCGATTTCAGGAATTGCGGTGGTGGGAGCCATCTTAGTTGCTGGTGAAAGTAATGAAAAGTTAACTCTTGCTTTTGGTTTGATTGCCATTATTTTTGCCACGGTTAATGTCGTAGGTGGGTTTCTGGTGACCGATCGCATGTTGCAAATGTTTAAAAAATAACATTCAAGACCCTCACCCTTGCCCTCTCCCAGAGGTAGAGGGGATAAGAAAATTTTTCCGAACTCTTCTTTCTAACTCCAAATAACTCATAAATTATGAATGACTTTTTGTCTACGGGTATCGAGCTTACCTATCTTATTGCAGCTTCTTTGTTTATTATCGGCTTGAAAAAATTGGGTTCGCCCGCTACCGCCCGGAATGGAAATCTGTTGGCGGCGATCGGCATGTTCTTAGCGGTGATTGCTACGCTCCTCGAAAAAGAAGTATTAAACTACTCGATGATTTTTGGAGGGATTGCGATCGGCTCGGTGTTTGGAGTTATTGCTGCCTATAAAGTAGAGATGACAGCTATGCCCCAAATGGTGGGGATACTTAATGGTTTAGGTGGGGCGGCTTCGGCGTTGGTGGCGATCGGCGAATTGTGGCGGTTGCTGGCGATCGACAATCCCATCCCTGTAGATGCCCTAGTCACAATTATTCTCAGCGTCTTAATTGGTGGGATCACCCTCACAGGTAGCTTTGTGGCTTTTGCTAAGTTGCAAGGTTTAGTTAGTGGCTCTCCGGTGACTTTCCCCTTCCAACAACCAATTAATTTCCTAATCCTCGGCTCCTTCCTCGTGGGCAGTGGCTATTTAATTCTCGATCCCCACAATCTGAATATTTTCTGGGGACTCACAGCCATCTCTTGCCTGTTGGGGGTCTTGTTTGTGCTGCCCATTGGTGGTGGTGATATGCCCGTGGTGATTTCCCTGCTCAATTCCTACTCTGGGTTAGCGGCGGCGGCGGCGGGCTTCGTGGTTATGAACAATATGCTGATTATCTCTGGAGCCTTGGTGGGTGCTTCGGGGATCATTCTTACCCAGATCATGTGTAAAGCCATGAATCGCTCGATCGGCAATGTGTTGTTTGCTGCCTTTGGTTCTGGGGGTGGTTCTAGTGCTGGGGGAGCGACGGGAACTGTCGGGGATCAAACGGTGAAATCCATTGATACGGAAGAAGGGGCGATGATGTTGGGTTATGCTCGATCGGTGGTCATCGTCCCCGGTTATGGGATGGCAGTAGCTCAAGCACAGCACGCTGTCCGGGAATTGGCAGACCAATTGGAAAGCAAAGGCGTAGAAGTGAAGTATGCGATCCATCCGGTGGCGGGGAGAATGCCGGGACATATGAATGTGTTACTCGCCGAAGCGAATGTTCCCTATCCTCAGTTGTACGATATGGAGGATATTAATCCCCAGTTTGATCAAACCGATGTGGCACTGGTGATTGGGGCGAACGATGTGGTGAATCCTGCGGCTCGTCATGATGCGGGTAGCCCCATCTATGGAATGCCCATTCTCGAAGTTGATAAGGCAAAGCATACGATCGTGATCAAGCGGGGTATGAGCAAGGGTTTCGCTGGGGTAGAAAATGAACTCTTCTTCAACGACAAAACCATGATGCTCTTCGGCAGTGCCAAGGATGTGGTCAATCAATTAGTCAGCGAAGTTAAACAACTGTAAGAAGTTATAAAATAGGGGCAGGTTTTACATCTGCCCTTATATCATTTCTAGTTTTTTCTGTAACTGAGGTGTAGCCATGACTGAATTGCTTGAACAGGTAATTACAAAACTCAAAACTCTGTCCCCAACTGAACAGGATGCGATCGCTTCTATGATTATAAAAAAACTAGAATTGGCTGAAAACTTGGATACAATCGAGGATATTTCCCCCTTTGAACCCTTCAAAATCTATGATCTACCTACTCCCTACAATACCTTTGGGACTGGTGCAATTTTAATGGCTGCCCTCCAACAAACAGATGTACCTCATTAAGTAATCAATGATGATTTTGCGATCGATATCTATCTCTTCGCCATTGCTGCCTAGAGAGGGAAGCAACCATCTTTGTGTTCACACCCTCCTCGATCGTTAGTAGCGATCGTATTCTCTAGCATAGATGATGCAGGAAAAACAAGGGAATTAACACTGCCCAAAATAGTCGCAGCTAAAAGAGCCGCCAATCCAAATACAAGATTGTAACGCATGGTTTCTACCTCTTAAAATTAATGGGAATTACTGAAAAATTGAAGCGAGAAAAGATTTGCTAGTAATTTAATTCTCTTGATATTCTTATTGAAATTAGTAACAGAATTTATGCCAACTTAGTTCTTCTAAGAAATGGATTTAACCCAAATAGTAATATTCTCTAACCGTTCTATAAAAACAATTTCTCCGGGTTCCAAAATACTATTGTCGCTACAGCGAGCTTGCCAATAAATCCCATTAGAATAAACAGAGCCATTGCGATCGGGGTAAATAGTTTCTACAACAACTCCTTCTTTGTTGTCATAGGGAAATTTGACGGTCTTAGCATTTTCTCTTGCAGGTAAGAATAGGCATTTTAAGTTGAACATAAATATTTCTTTCCGGTGATTGATACTGTTTATCGAATCCATGAATAAACAATAACAGGGGCTTAAATACCTGTCAGTCGCTTTTGGGGAGGGCTTTTAGTTAGGTGGTTAGGTTAGGGTTAGGTTAGAAAAGGTTCGTTTTGGTTAGTTTTGGTGGGATCAATTAGCTAAAACTGAAGGATAATAGAGCAAAAGTATTTTTGCTAAAGCTATGGATATAGAAGCGGCGTTTGAACTAGCTCAAAGATCGATCGTGGCGAAAACCGGAAAATCCTTAATAGACTCTCAGAAATCTGTTTTGCAAGGGATTATAGAAGGTAAAAAACTCAGGGAAATTACTGAGGTGCATCGTTATAACGATAGTTACGTTAAACAAGTCAGTGCTAGTTTATGCAAATACCTCTCAACAGCCTTCGGTGAGCCAGTTAATAAAGACAATATTCGATCGGCTCTAGAACAACGTTTGCACCTCGAACAACGAAACCTAGAATTTGTGGCTGTCCCAGATCGGGAGATTGCCAGTTGTGTCCCAGATTGGGATTCTGCACCCGATGTAGAACCTTTCTACGGCAGACAGTCGGAATTGGAGCAACTAAAAGGATGGATTGCTGATGAAGATCGCAGTCGTCTAGTTGTCCTCTATGGGATGGGTGGCATTGGGAAAACTTTTCTTGCAGTCAAGGCGGGTAAGCAATTAGAGAAAGACTTTGATGCTGTGGTCTGGCGATCGATCAAACAGACCCCCAGTTTGTCTAAACTAATGGCAAGTATCGAAGATGTTATCAATCCCGGTTATATTCCTACCGCCAAGCTCAGTGCCGAAGAAAGTATTACTAAATTAATCAACTCTCTGAAAGAACGTCGTTGTCTAATAATTCTCGATGAATTGGAATCAATCTTTGACCCCAACAATTTTGCTGGTCGCTATCTGCCAGAGTATGAGCCTTATGCTGAGCTAATTAAGAGAATTGCTACCGAAAATCATGAAAGCTCTGTCCTCATAGTCAGTCGTGAGAAAGTCGCTGATATTGCGGAGCTAGAAGGAAATCGGGTGCATACTTTGCAGGTATCTGGTTCTGGGGAGATTACTCAACGGATTTTAGAGAATCAAGGCTTGGAATACAGTCAGGCTTGGCAAGCCATCGCCACTAATTACGGTAGCAATCCCTTGGCATTGAAAATTATGATCGCCATCATCCAAGATTTGTACGGCGGTCAAGCAGAAGATTTCCTCAGAGGGAGCCAAGCTACCGCTTATTATAGTTTCCATACTTTGCTAGATGCACAGTTTGATCGCCTATCTCCAAAAGAAAAGGAATTAATGTTTATCCTTGCAATTCTCCAGAAAGCTAGTATTGCTCAAATCATTAATGATAACTGGTTAGATTTGCCCCGGTCTGACTTAATTATGTACATGGGTTCCCTAAGACGGCGATCGCTCCTTGAGAGAGACAACTCAGAGTTTAGTCTCCAGCCGATGGTGTGGCGACATACAGTAGGGAGATTCACTCAAATAATTGAAGAGTGTATTATTTACCTGATCAAAGCGGAAGAGCCAAATATTGAAGAAGTAAACCGTATTCTAGGCTCCTATCCTTGGCAGCAAAAGGGACAAGATAACCATCGCTTTTTATCCTTATTGCAGGACTATTTCCGGGCCAGACCTGTGGGCAAAAGATTGGGGGAAGCATTACAAACTCTAGAAAAAGCCTATCCAACGGTGAATAGTTATGCAATTGACAACTTAAAAGTTTTGTTAAATACGCTCTAAATTAGAGTTTGATATCCAAAGGAAATCTTTGATGTAGCTACATTTTTCTCTCAACTGACCCATTAGCTGGGTAAATTTAATTTCCTGTTTGAAGAATTGGTTGATTATGTACCTACTTCAACCCACCCTATATCCCACTGCGCCAGTAGGTTTTAAGGCGATTTTCATGACCCAGCTCAACTCAGCCAAGATTCTCGCCGTGGGTTGCCCAGAATATAGCAAACCAGTTTCTTGCCAGCTAGAGACTTTTTTGGTGGGGACTGGTGCAAAGCAGGGCAGACAGTGCGAGAATAGAAGATATTGTTAATATTGTTACTAATACTCTGGTTTTGTGAATAATCTTCGTACCGTTTCTGATACCAAGCGTGAATTTTATAAATACCATACTCGCCCGATCAATTCGATTTATCGGCGGGTAGTGGAAGAATTGATGGTGGAAATGCATCTGCTGTCGGTGAACTCTGACTTTCGCTACGACCCAATCTATGCCTTGGGTGTGGTCAATACCTTTGATACCTTCATGGCGGGTTATAGTCCAGAAAACGATCGCGCCACTATTTTCTCTGCCCTCTGCCAGTGTGTAGGTGGCAACCCAGAAACATACCGTCAAGATGCAGCAAGGTTTACTGAGATTGCTGGACAACTGACCCCAGAAGAATTGTTAGCCTGTTTTACCTTTGATGGTTCCATTCCTGCTGGTCAAGAGATTCATAATTTAGCCACAGCGATCGCTACCAACGCCAAATTTAAGTACAGTCGCCTCTTTGCCACGGGGACTTATCGCTTACTCGAAATTACTGATCCTGAACTGGTCAAGAGCAGCGATCGCCTCAAGGCAGCCATCGAGAAGATTAGCGAACAACTCCATCTCTCGGTAGACAAGCTCCAAAAAGACCTCGATTTATATCGCAGTAACCTCGAAAAAATGTCCCAAGTCCTAGAGGTAATCCAAGATACCCTGAAGGCCGATCGCAAGAAACGAGAAGAACTCAAGGAAGGAAAAATTCAACCCACCCTAGAGTAGGTCTTTTTCCCAGAGTTAGTAAATTTTCAGCAGTGATTATTTAAGTTGCAGCTTAATCATTCCAGTGGGGTTAGATGCCTAGCCCTACTAGTTTTGCTGTGAGGCGATCGAGGGGTAGCACACCTTCCATTTTTTCTACTTGCTTACCATCCTTGAATAGAATTAGGGTCGGCAGGGCATAAACGTGGTGTTCTGTGGCTAATTCTGGGTACTTATCACTATCAATTTTGACGATTTTGACTCGATCGCCCATTTCTCCCTTGAGTTGTTCTAAAATCCCAGCCATCATCTGACAAGGACCACACCAAGTAGCATAAAAATCTACCAGCACCGGAGTCTCGGATTGGGAGATCAAATCTGTGAAGCTAGAAAATTCCTGTTTAATAGCCATAACCAACCTCCATTTAGCAAATACAGCAAGAAAATATAGAAAATCTAATTCCCATAATAGCAAATTGGCTGAGTTCTTAGACAGAGCAATCAGCACTTCCAAGGAAATCTTCCCGAATCCAACCCCTAGTCTGAGTGGGTTCATACTCTACAAAATACCAAGTATTATCCTGAGCATCTCGGCTATTGTAGAGAACATTAAAGTTAGTTGATGCATTCAAAAAAGTTACGTATTGACCGACTAAGACATAACTCCGAATATTAGAATTTGTGCTGGGTTCCGATCGCATATTCACCCGTGATCCCGGCTCCTGCCCTACTACCTGAGCAGAACAAGCACTCTGGACAATGGTAGGTACTGGTCTTAGTCTGAGGTTTTCGGCGGTAGCGGCGGGGATGACTGGAGATAGGGAAAGTCCGGCGATCGAACTTACTGAGGCGATGAAAATTCTTTTAAGTTTCATAGGTTTCTGGATTAAATTTCCAAATTAAGTTTCCAAAAAAATTTCCTCAGATCAATTAGCAGAAGTATTTATATTTTGACTAATTACTTGATGAATTAAGCCTGACAACCGATCGAGCTTAAAAAATCTGCCCTAACCCAACCGACAGCATTACTAGGGCGATGCCCCACATACATCCATGTATCACCCTGATCATCTCGGCGACTGATAAGGTTCCCCGTAGCTGCCAAAACTAAATTCGTCACGGTTTGACCAACTAGCACAAAATCTTGAATATCCGCATTTATATCTGGTTCCGATCGCATATTCACCCGCGTTCCCGGTTCTTGACCCACAACTCTAGAGCTACAAACTCCTAAATTGCCTTGCTCTTGGATTCCCTGTTGGGCTGTGGCAGCAGGGGTAGCTCCGGGCAGGAAGGTTAATAGAGATGCGATCGTACTTACAATTGCAATGAAAATAGTTCTGGGCTGCATAGGTCTTGTTGAAATAGATAAACCTTGTTGAAATAGGTTGAACTAGAAAGTACAAAGTACAAAGTACAAAGTTTAGACACCAGTTTTAGACGCTAGTTTAAACACCTAAATATTGCTTTGCTAAACCAGCTTTTTTAATAAGTTTCTGCTCTTCGACAATCATCATGCCGTACTCCACCAAACGAGCGAGGTTGATGTAGGGCTTGGTAAATTTGGGGATAGATTCAGAACTATTCACCAACCGGGAAGCAATATTTTCTAGACCGATTTCTTCAATAAATTCAAGGATTTTGGTGTCATAAATTCTCGATCGCAAGGCACTATAAAAATCAATAGATTGTTGGGGAAACTTATCGATAAATTGGCTAATTTCTGCCCTAGAGATGCCATCCTCCGCAAAAATCCCTTCCACAATAGCTAGGCGATCGTCCCGGTTCGGTTCCCAATAAAACTTATCCATCCGTCCATCCCGAATCAAAGGCGCATAGAGGGTGGAAAAATCATTCCCCGTGACAATAATCGGCACTCGGTGCAGAGGCGTAGAATCATAACTGCCGGGGAGTTGAACATTAGTGGGGTTGTCGGCAATATTCATCAACGTCCCGTGGATCAATTGATTATTAACCGTGTACTGAGTCATGCCATCCATGCGCCCCACCCCAGCATCAAGGTCATTGATCAACATCACACACATCTTCCCCCGGACTTTGATCATCTCTGCCGCTTCTCGATACCGGAGACGAATTAATCGGGAAGGATCTCCAGCATCGGGGCTTTCCATTTCCCCCGCCGACATCCGCACTGCTTCGATCCCCATTTGCTTAAAGATCAATTCACACTGAAAAGTCTTGCCTTCGCCTTTACCGCCATGAATGCCTAAGATCAATGGGGTCTGGACTTGGGGTAAGGGAATAAAATTTTTGGTGATATGTACAGCTAATTTGTGGAGAAAGCGGGGGGCAATGTAATAGCTCATGGGAAATTGTTAGGGGAATTATCAGGGGTTATATGTATCTAATTATACGATTAAATTATCCACCAAAGAACTTACTCCCTAAACCTTGAAACATAATCCAAGATAGAAAGAAATTAGCCACAAAAATCGCCAGCAGAGAAGTGACAACGGCGGTCGTAGTCGATTGCCCCACCCCTTTTGCGCCCCCCGTGGTCGTCAGCCCCCAGCTACAACCAATCACGGCGATCATGCTCCCAAAAACCACAGCTTTGATGGCGGCAGCAACTAGATCACCGGGTTTAAGAAGAGTTTTAATAGAGTCTCGAAACAAGTCGGCGGGAATATTATAGAGAATGGTAGCAATAAAGGCTCCCCCAAACATGCCAACGGCTAGGGAGATAATCGTCAACAAGGGCAGCATCAGGCAACAGCCCAACACCCTCGGAATTACTAAATAATCAATGGGATCAGTCCGCAGCATAATCAGGGCATCAATCTGCTCTGTCACCTTCATCGTGCCAATTTCTGCCGCAAAAGCTGAACCCACTCGCCCCGCTAAAATCACAGCCGTCAATACCGGAGTTAGTTCCCTAGTCAGCGCGACCGCCAGCACTCCCCCCACCAGATTTGTAGCTCCAAAGTTGATAAATTCCTTGGCTACTTGGATAGTGAAGACCATGCCGACAAAAATAGCTGTCACGAGGGCGATCGTCAAAGATTCAGGACCCACAGAACTCATCTGCTCCAAGACGTTTCGGCGATGTATTTTCCCCCGGAGGAGATGGATAATCACCTGTCCACCCAAGAATATGGCACTGACCAGACGATTCAACCAGCGACTCAAGTCAGTAATATCAAAAGGTACAAATTTTTGTAACTCGCCCAAACGGTTGACCAGATCTACTAGGTGGGCGATGAGGTCTATCAGGTAATCAACACACAGACGCAGCGCAGAAGTTATTTTTTCCATGACTAGATATTTTACTTGCTTGCTTGATTGTGTAGAGAAAACCTTGTTTGTCCACAAACTTACTTCCCATCGGGGGCTTCAATGCGGAACCTTTCTACAGAAGTTAGGAGATCCCTTGCCACACTCACGAGGCTTTGGAGAGAGCCAGATACCCGTTGAGCTTCTTGGGAAGTTTCTTGGGCGGTGAGTTCTACGGATTGCATAACTTGGGTCACGGCGCGGGAGGTGAGGGTTTGCTCCACGGTATCGGCGGTGATCGATCGCACCAGAGCATCAATGCGGTTGGATACTTGGATAATATCTTCTAGCGCTCGTTTGGCTTGTTCGGCCCGTTTGGTTCCCTCAATTAC
>JAIMKT010000017.1:4148-13633 GCA_020692245.1 Microcoleus sp. GA_180221_E-2-1-MAG-45_12 | reverse complement strand
TCTGAATTTGCAGCACGATCTGTTCAATTTCCCGGAGAGCCTTTGCCGATCGATCGGCCAACTGCCGGACTTCATCCGCAACGATCGCAAACCCTTTGCCTGCTTCCCCCGCCCTAGCTGCTTCAATACTGGCATTGAGGGCTAAGAGATTGGTTCGAGAGGCGATCGCTGAAATCGCTGCCACAATTTTGGAGATTTCTTGGGAAGATTCTGCCAAGCGTTTAACTTTCCGAGTGGTTTCGGCAACAGTTTCTCGAATTTGCAGGATCCCCGCCACCGTTCTTTCCACCGCTTCCCCGCCTTTGAGAGCTGTTGTGGACGCTGTGCGAGCTACTTCCTCAGCTTCTCTGGCACTTTCAGCTACCCGTTGAATGGAGTCGGTCATCACCTTGACTGAGTTGAGGGTGACAGCTAACTCTTCCGCTTGGCGCAAGGCATCACTGGAGAGCGATCGAGCAAAGGATTCATTATCGTTGGCTCCCTTTGTTACCTGTCGGGCGGCTCTGGTTACCTGTTGAACAATTTCCCGGAGGTTTTGAATCGTTAAGTTAAAGGAATCTGCCACGGCTCCCAATACGTCGGCGGTTACTTCTGCCTGTACGGTCAAGTCTCCCCGGGCTGCCCCTTCCACGTCATCGAGGAGACGAATCACCTGCCGTTGGAGGTCTTCCTTGGCCTGTTCCTGTTCCACCGCCTTCCGTTGAGCTTCGCTAGTGGTGGTAAGAATGACCCTCGCCATCTGGTTAAAGCCCGCCGCCAGTTTGCCAAACTCATCTTCCGAAAACACCGTGGCAGTGACGTTGAGATTTCCTTGGGATACCGCTTCAAACTGAGATTGGAGGTTATCTGTCGATCGACGAATTTGTTGACTAGTCACCCGCCCCAAAAACCATGCAGTTCCAAAACTTGCTACCCCAGCAGCTAGGGTCATCAATCCCCCCGTTAAACGGAGATGGGGAACTACCACTTCCTTCCCTTCTGCGGGAGCCGTACTGGCTGCCCCAAAGCTGACGATCGCCACCGCCACTGCTGAGACAATCCCCGTCGTGGCTGCAATAATCCACTGTTTCTGTTGGAGAGGGGCGTTTTCCATGGGAGCCATCAACCCCTGATCAACGGTGACTAGGGGACTTTCAGCGCCGCCAGTCTCCATAGCAAAGGTTGGTAACTGCTCCTCCGAGCCGCCAATACTAAAAATCTCCTCCTCCGAGCCAATTTTGCCACCAGAAATATCTTGATCGCCAAAACTGCTCGATCGACCGCCACTACTCACATAGCCAAAAGCCATACTATTGGGTTCTGAAGACAGGCTGTCTTGATCTTCAAGGTCAAAGTTAGAAATGGCACTCAGGTCATCATCAGATCCAAAGACATCAAACTCTTCCAAGAAATCTGAAGCGATCGACTCCCCAGCCAAATCTCCCGACATATCGTCCAAGCCAAAGCCTCGGTTGTAACCATTCTCTCCTAGAGAATAATCATCATTTTGCTGTCCATAGGTAGGTACAGAACTGCTGTCTGCGGAAGAAAAATCCTCCCTCGATCGAGAAAATCCTTGGGAATAACTATTGAAATTGCCGCTAAAATCTTCCCCACTCATTAACAGAGTCTCTTCTTCTACCTCTGGATAAAAATCCTCCATTGGTTCATCTAACTCATCCCCAGCCCCAAACAAACCATGATCAGAGCCGTTGTAGTTATCTTCCATATCCTGAAAGGCATTATCTGGAGAAGAGTTAGAACTTCTGACCCCACTGCTAGAATCCATCAGAAAAGTCTCTGGATAGTCGGCTTCTCCCACATTGAAACCTTGATCAAAACCTTGATCAAAACCTTGCTCAAAGGGGGAGTCTTGATAACTATCATAAATATCATCTCCGGTACTTTTGGGCATCCCAAAGGTTGCTTCCTCATTGCCGGGCAAGCTAAAAGGGTCATCGGGGAAGTCGTTGAGATCTGCCAAGTCGCCAAAAGGAGAATCTGCGGAGCCTAGATTAGCCGAGCTGGTGGAATTGGGCACAACAAAATCAGTAACATCTGCATCCTGAAAATTGGCAAAGGGATCGTCTTGCAAATCTTCCCCACCCAAGTCTGCACCATTTAGATCAAAGTTATCCAGTCCGGAACTGGCATAGTCTTGATCGTGGGAGCCAGAAGCCGCAAAATTTTGGTCAAAATCCCCTTGGCTGCTCGGTGCAAAGTCGGACAGAAAATCCTCACTCCCTAGATCCATCCCGGCGCCATAATCAGCATCGTAGCCTGCGCTATGACCAGTGCCATGACCTGACCCATTTAGATTATCTTCCTCAAAACTGCCCTCTTCATAGCTACTACCATCATCAAAATTTTCACTAGCAGCCGAGATGGCATACTCTAAACCATTGTTGGCATAGTCAAGAAAATCCTGACTAGGTTGGAGATCTAGCACTGCTTGGTATTGAATTTGGGCAATATCGTACTGTTGGAGACCATAACAGTAAATGTGTCCCCGGAGGAGGGCGGCACTGGGGTCTTCGGGATATTCTTGGACTAGCTCATCAATAATCGAGGCGGCTGAGGTGTAGTCGCCCTGCATGTAGGCTTTTTCAGCCAATCCATAAGTGTGTGTGAAGTTCTTACCTGATGCCATTTGCCATCTCCCTTACCATAAGAAATTTTGCCTTGACCAATATTCGCTCTACCTTGTATTTATATTAAACACCTAGACAGGAAACATCTATATTAAACATTGAAGATTCAGCATTGAAGATTTAGCATTGGTTTATTCCAGTTTGCCCCGATTTGCTCTAATTTGATTAGGAATTTGATTAGAAACTTGCCTCCAGTGTTCCTAGGCTCCCCACCTTGCCGATCGCAAGATCGCTAGATGATCTAATAATCTTAGGGTTTGTTGAGTTTCTTCCTCCAGTACCCACTCGCCTCGCAGAAAAGGAGCCATGTTATCAGGAACATTAGTGGCGGGTTGGAGCTTTTCGGGGTCTAACCAGTACATGGGACCTAGCCGATCGATTGCCAAGCCCATCATTGTATCTTGATCTTCCACGGCTACTACATAGATTTCGGGTCGATCGGTATTTAGGGGGGTACTATCTCCCAAAAATTGTCCCAGATCCGAAACCCAGATAATTCGTCCTCGGATATTGAGAGTTCCCAGCAGTAGGGGAGAAGCGTTGGGAATGGGGGTGATGCGATCGGGGGAGGGAGAAAGGACTTCTCGAATGCCGTTGGCAGGCAAGGCAAATTCGTTCCCACTAGGCACATAAAACCGCAGATGCAACTCACCCTCAGGGCTTTCTAGTTCCTGAAATTCTGTTGGATCCTGTTCTGGGTTATTTGTTAAGAAATCTAAGTTATCTGCCATGCTGCCAAATCCTACCTACCTGCTTCATAGTTTATATGAATCTTGGTTATCTGAAATTTTAGTTAAAGGATTAGTTAAATGAACTGAATTGGATAAATTGAAAAATCCCTAGATTATGGAGATTATTTGAGGTGCTTGGTGATTCTGGGGTGATGTAGCTGGGCGATCGCTGGATTAGGAGTTAAGAAGTTAAGAATAAGTTTAAGCACAAGTTAAAGATAGGAGAGAGACAATTTTGATTTAGTAATTTTAGTAACTTTAATTTAGTAACTTTAATTTAGCAATTCTAGAATTATCATCCTAGGATCTCAGTAACTGCTTGACTGTGCCGATCAATTCTGTGGGCTGGAAGGGCTTGGCAATATAAGCATCAGCACCTTGCTTCATCCCCCAATAGCGATCGAACTCCTCGCCCTTAGAAGAACACATCACCACTGGCACATGCTGGGTTTTGGGATCAGATTTGATCCGGCGACAGACTTCATAGCCATTCATCCGGGGCATAACAATATCCAAAACCACCACATCTGGAGAAATGCTGCCGAGTTGGTCGATCGCATCCTGCCCGTCGATTGCGACAATTACTTTTAGTCCGGTTGCCTTCAAGAGATCTGAGATCAACTCTCGCTGAGCGATACTATCTTCTACTACCAAAACTGTACTCATAACTCCTTCCCTGACAAAATTTTCCCTGTTTATACGAACAGCCTGCTCCCAGAATCTCAAGAAATTTAGCCCTGAGAGTGTCAAACTTAACTATACCCCCATTACCCTCTCTAGGTCACTAATTCTTTGCTTTGTTGCATCATTTGGTCTACAAAGTTGGTGGATATTTCCCCAGCCCGGAAATGGGGATTATCCATGATTCTTTGGTGGAAGCCGATGGTTGTTGGTAAACCTGTGATGGCACACTCCCGCAAAGCCCGTTTCATCCGCTTAATTGCCTCTTCTCTAGTGGCTCCCCAGACAATTAGTTTGCCAATCAGAGAATCGTAATAGGCAGGAATTTCGTAGTCAGTGTATACATGGGAATCCATCCGTACTCCAAAGCCGCCGGGGGGCAGATAGCCACTAATCTTTCCCGGTTGGGGACGGAAGCTATGATCGGGGTCTTCGGCATTGATCCGGCACTCGATCGCGTGACCGTGGAGCTGCACCTGTTTTTGGTTAATTCGGAGTTTTTCCCCCTGGGCAATGCGGATCTGTTCAGCGATTAGATCCAAGCCTGTGATCATCTCGGTGACTGGATGCTCCACTTGGATGCGGGTATTCATTTCCATGAAATAAAAATTTCCGTGGCGATCGACCAAAAATTCTACGGTTCCTGCCCCCACGTAGTTGATAGATTTCGCTGCGGTCACTGCTGCCTGCCCCATTTTTTCCCGGAGGCGGGGAGTTAACACTGGGCTGGGAGCTTCTTCAAGGAGTTTTTGGTGACGGCGTTGGATGGAGCAGTCCCTTTCCCCCAGATGGATCACATTGCCGTAGCTGTCTGCCAAGATCTGAAACTCAATATGTCGGGGTTGATCTACAAATTTTTCTAAATACACGCCCCCATTGCCAAAGGCAGCTTCCGCTTCTCCCTGGGCAGCTTGAAAGAGGCGAATTAGATCTGTTTCTTCCTTGACGAGGCGCATTCCCCGTCCCCCGCCCCCGGCTGTTGCTTTGATCATCACTGGATAGCCAATTTTCCGGGCGCTCTCCACTACTTGCTCTTCCGATTCCACCAGACCATCACTACCGGGAATAGTCGGCACTTTGGCTTTTTGCATAGTTTCCTTGGCTGTGGATTTATCTCCCATCGCCTGAATTGCTTGGGGGCTGGCTCCAATGAAAGTTAGCTGGTGGTCGGCACAAATTTCGGAAAAGCGGGCATTTTCTGCCAAAAAACCATAGCCGGGATGAATCGCCGAAGCATTATGGGTCAGGGCGGCGGAGATAATATTAGGAATATTTAAATAACTTTTGCTACTGGGAGCCTCACCAATACACACAGCTTCGTCTGCCAGTTGCACATGGAGGGCGTGGCGATCGATGGTGGAGTGGACGGCGATCGTACCCAGCCCCATCTCTTCACAGGTACGTAAAATCCGTAATGCAATCTCCCCTCGATTCGCAATTAAAACCTTATCAAATGCCATACTTAGTCGTTAAAAATAATTATTTAGTTAATTTAGCTGTTTTGCTCAACAATTTTGATTAGCAAATTTTTACCGTATCTAATATTAGACGTTTGTATAGCCCGATTAATTCTTTTTAATTCTTTTCGAGGGGAAAGCTCACCCAAAACGACCAAGCTAGGGATTTAGCCACAAACAAGCTCTCTATAAGCGGCTACTTTGCTTAAAAGATATCTGAGAAATCTATCTTTGCTTGACATTAGCGACTAAAGACATTCGGCAAAGCTCAGTCGAGCCGTCGCAACTACGAGAATACATCACTAATTTCTCCAAAACCCAACTGCTGCTAACTGCTAACTGATAACTGTTCACTGATAACTGTTCACTGATAACTGTTTCACTACTTACCAAGTAACTTCACCGTCCCAATCCCGCCCAAGTACAGAGCAATCACGGCTCCACTCAGGAGACTCTGGGTGAGGGGATCTGTGGAGGGGGTCAACACAGCACCGAGGATGGTAGCGCCCAAAAGGACGTATTTCCAACCAGAGAGCATTTTGGTACTGGAGACGACCCCAAGGAGAGCAAGGAGGATTTGGATAATGGGAATCTGGAAGGCAATCCCGGTACTAAACATCAATAGCAGCACAAACTCAAAGTAGCGATCGATCGACCAGAGCTGCTCCACCACATTTTCGCCGTAGTTAATAAAGAAATTCAAAGCCGCAGGAATCAAAGCAATGTAGGCAAAGCCCAAGCCAAAGAGGAACAAGACGCTGGAACCGATAACCACCGGCCCAATTAATCGCCGCTCTTTTCTGGTTAAACCCGGCAGCACAAACTGAATAATTTGGTACAACAAAAAGGGGCTAGATAAAACTAAGCCGCTATAACCTGCGACCTTGATGGACACAAAAAAGTATTCCCCCGGCGCTAATTGCAAAAATTTTACGCCCTGGGCTGGCACTTCGAGGAGTTGGACGATCGGCTTCACGGCGACAAAACAACCCGCCACACAGACAGCGATCGCTATCAGACTATAAAACAGGCGACTGCGTAACTCTTCTAGATGATCAAACAGAGACATTTCCACATCATCTATAATTTCATCCTCGATCGGGGGAGTAGTAGTAACTTCGGGCATAGTTTCTAGTTCTGAAGGAGCCATAGTTCTGAGCAAGGTTCTAAGCAATGGTGAGTTCTGTCAACTATTTTAATGGTTTTTATCCGCACTCTGACAAACCATCTAGTTTCTACATTTTTAAAATAAGATAAAAGTATTCTCTCTCATCCTAAGCCTATGACTACCTTCACCCTTGATCTTAGCCCTGTCACCACCCTCAGCCGGGAGCAGTTTCGGCAACTTTGTGCAGCAAATCCAGAGATGAAACTAGAAAGAAATGCAAAAGGAGAATTGATTATTATGGCTCCGACAGGTGGTGAAACTGGCAATTGGAATTCAGAATGTACTATTGAAGTCGGTCTCTGGAATCGTACCCAACAAGCAGGAAAAGTATTTGATTCTTCTACTGGTTTTACCCTACCTCAAGGAAGCGATCGATCTCCTGATGTGTCCTGGATTTCTCAAGCTAGGTGGGATGCTCTGACCCCAGAACAACGGAAGGGATTTCTACCTCTCTGCCCAGATTTTGCGATCGAGCTACTTTCTCCGTCAGATTCTTGGTACCAGGGAACAATCAAGCTGGCAGAATATCAGGCTAATGGTTTGCGTCTGGGTTGGCTCCTAGATCCCAAAAGTAAGCGAGTAGGTATTTATCGCCCTAATCAACCTGTGGAAATTTTAGAGGCTCCTGATTTTCTTTCTGGGGAAGATGTTTTAACCGGATTTACCTTAGATGTGAGATTTCTTTGGCATTCTGGCAGTTAAAATCATCGTTAAAATATTAGTAAAACCAGCGAAGGAGTGGTGGCAAATGATTGCATCCAAAGAAAACTTCCCGACCATGACTCCAGAAGAATATTTTGTCTGGGAAGAAAAGCAACTAGAAAAACATGAGTTGATCGACGGTCAAGTCTACGCCATGAGCGGCGGCAGTGTTAATCATAGCCGGATTGCAATTCGATTTGTAACTATGGTTGATACCCACTTAGATGCTAGTAGTTGCATAACAGGTAACTCAGACCTAAGAGTTAATATTGTCGGCACAAATAACTACACCTACCCCGATGTTAGTGTCACCTGTGACGATCGAGACAAAATTACTACCCAACACATTACCTATCCCTGTCTCATCGTGGAAGTTCTATCCCCTAGCACTGAACTCTATGATCGAAGCGGCAAATTTAGGCTGTACCGCAAAAATCCCAATTTACAAGATTATTTATTAGTCAGTTCCACTAGCATCGAGATGGATTTGTATCATAAAAACGCCGCAGGGGATTGGTTAATTATTAACTACCAAGCAGGGGACACGATCGAACTCAAAAGTATCAATCTCAGTTTTTCTATTGAGCAAATCTATCGCAACCTCGACCTCACTCCAGAACCTGAATCAACCAAATGATCGCCTCTGCTATTGGTACAGTAGCCAAGCCTTCAATGTCACCTTAACCATAGCCTATGAACAACCCCCAAACAGAATTTGATAGCCCTTGGAAAGACATATTAGAAAATTACTTCTCAGAGTTTATCCATTTTTTCCTGCCCGTAGCTCATCCAGAAATTGACTGGGATCGCCCTCCAGAATTTTTGGACAAGGAACTGCAACAAGTCGTACGAGATGCCGAACTGGGCAGACGCTTGGCAGATAAGTTAGTGAAGATTTGGCGCAGAGATGGTGCAGAAACTTGGGTTTTGATTCATGTAGAAGTACAAAGCCAAGATGAGGCTGATTTTGCAGAGAGGATGTTTGTATATCATTACCGGATTTTTGATAAATATCGACGTAGGGTAGTCAGTCTAGCGATCTTGGGAGATGAGCGCAGTAACTGGAGACCAAACGAATTTGGCTATCAACTATGGGAAACGAAGATTGATTTTAATTTCAAGGTAGTTAAATTACTGGATTATGTCGATCGTTGGTCAGAGTTGGAAACTAGCTCAAATCCTTTTGCTATAGTAGTGGTAGCTCATCTGAAAGCTCAGGAAACAAGAAGTGATCGTCTAGAGCGAAAAAGATGGAAACTGGCTCTGGTGAGGCGGCTTTATGAACAGAATTATTCCCGATCTGAAGTAATTAATTTATTTCATTTTATCGATTGGGTGATGAGTCTTCCCGAAGAGTTGGAGCAGGAGTTTTGGCAATCAGTACAGCAATTAGAGGAGGAAAGAAATATGCCTTATATCACTAGTGTTCAAAGAATTGGTCGTCAGGAAGGTCGTCAGGAAGGTCGTCAGGAAGGTCGGCAAGATGGCTTATTGAAGGGGATTGAACTGGGTTTGAAGTTGAAGTTTGGGGCTGAGGGGTTGGCTGTTCTTTCAGAGGTTGCGGAAATTAAGGATGCTGGTTTGTTGGAAATGATTTTATCGGGATTGGAGACTGCGAATACTTTGGCAGAATGGCGGAATCTATATCAGTCGGCAGGTATAGGGTAGTGCAGAGCTAATTTTCATGGAATATTCTAAGTTGCCTTGTAGTCTTGTATTAAGTGAATTTACTGAGTACGTGATTTTAGGAGGTATGGGGATGGCAAGGCGCTGGGTGAATCTCGTGGGGGTAACTCCTTTGTTACTGGGGATGATGGTTTCTGTACCGCAGATGGTGGTGGCTCCCATAGTTTTGGCTCAGAGTAGTCAAACTAGCGAGAGTAGCCAGCAAACTGAGGCTCAAAGGTTATATGAAGAAGGAGAACAACTCCTGCAACAAGGGACTAGAGACTCTTCACAACAAGCGCTAGAAAAATATCAGCAGGCTTTACCCTTGTTTCGGGCTTCGGGTGATCGCTCTGGAGAAGCTCAAACCCTTACTAAGATTGGGATTGTGTACGGCGATATAGGGCAACCGCAAGAGGCTCTAAATTTCTATCAACAGGCTTTATCAATT
>JAIMKT010000017.1:3772-3914 GCA_020692245.1 Microcoleus sp. GA_180221_E-2-1-MAG-45_12 | reverse complement strand
CCAATTTTTAGGGAATTGGGCGATCGCAATAGTGAAGCAACAACCCTGAATAACATCGGGCTTATGTACGGAGATATTGGGCAACCGCAACAGGCGCTAAATTTCTTGCAACAAGCCTTAACAATTGACAGGGAAGTAGGAG
>JAIMKT010000017.1:0-3724 GCA_020692245.1 Microcoleus sp. GA_180221_E-2-1-MAG-45_12 | reverse complement strand
ACAATATAGGGCAATCACAAATTGCCTTGAATTACTTTCAACAAGCCTTATCAATGAGAAGGGAAGTAGGAGATCGTGCGAGAGAAGCAAGAATTTTGAGTAACATCGGGTTAGCGTACAGTAATATGGGGCAATTACAACTTGCCTTGAATTACTCTCAACAAGCCTTAAATATTACAAGGGAAGTAGGTGCTCGCTCTGAAGAAGCCCTTACCTTGAATAGATTAGCTTTAGTCCACCAAACTCTGAAAGATATACCCGCAGCCCTGCAAAATATTCAAGCTGCAATAGCGATAGTAGAAGATATCCGAGGTCAACTAATCGATCCCGATTCCCGTACCTCCTACTTTGCCACTGTCCAAGGTTACTACAAACTACAAATTGATCTGTTGATGCAACTCCATCAGCAAAATCAAGATCAAGGTTATGCAGCCCAAGCCTTTAATGTCACCGAGCGCTCCAAAGCTAGAACTCTTCTCGAACTCCTCACCGAATCCAGAGCCGACATTCGCACCGGAGTTGATCCCCAACTTTTGCAACAGGAAGAAGATATCCAGAGCCAACTAACCGCCCTTGATAAACGCCGGATTGAACTTGCTAGTAACAGAAATGAAAATAGGGAGGCGATCGATGCTCTCGAAACCCAACGATCGACCTTACAAACCCGATACCGTGACTTGCAATCCCAAATCCGCCAAACCAGCCCCAAATACGCCGCCCTCAAATATCCCCAACCCCTCACCCTAGAACAAATCCAACAACAAATCCTCGATGACAACACTGTTATCCTTTCCTATTCTCTGGGTGAAGAACGCAGCTATCTCTGGCTGATTAGTAAAACCGAGATGAGTAGCCATGAATTACCAGCCGGAAAAGTCATCGAAGCCCTAATCAATCAAAAAGTCCGCCCCCAACTCACCAATCCCCACACTAGTCGTAACAGCTTTATTAACGAAACTTCTGAGCTTAGTAATATTCTCCTGCAACCAGTCCTAGAACGGATAGGCAACAAACGGATAGTGATCATCAGTGACGGCGCTTTGCAATACATTCCCTTCGGAGCCTTGCCCGATCCTAGAGCCGAAAATAATCGATACCAACCCCTACTAGTCAATAATGAAATCGTTTATTTGCCCTCAGCCTCCACTTTGCACACCCTCCGAAACGAAACCCAAAACCGTCCCCCCGCTCCTAAAACTCTGGTGATCTTAGCCGATCCAGTTTTTGGTGCCAACGACCAACGAGTTAACCAACGCTCTGAGACTACCCCAGCTAATGAACTGCCTTTAATTGCCCAGAATCTCGATCGAGCCGCCCGGAATGCCAGAGGTGATTGGAACCGCCTCCCCGGTACTCGCCAAGAAGCCAATACTATCCTCAATTTAGTCCCAGAGAATAGCCGCCTAGCTTACTTTGATTTCCAAGCCAACCGGGAAAATGCCCTCAGTAACCAACTTTCCCAATACCGCTTCATCCACTGGGCAACCCACGGCTTCGCTAATGCCCAAAACCCCGAACTATCCGGCATAGTCATGTCTTTAGTACAGGAAAATGGTCAACAACAGGATGGTTATCTACTTCTAGGTGATATTTTCAATTTGAATTTCAATGCTGATCTCGTAGTCCTCAGTGCCTGTCAAACGGGCTTGGGGGAAGTAGTGCAAGGGGAGGGATTGATAGGTTTAACTAGGGGTTTAATGTATGCCGGAACACCGAGAGTAGTAACGAGTTTGTGGGAAGTACCGGATGCGGAAACTGCTAGTTTGATGAGTAAATTTTATGGCAAGATGTTGCAGTCAAACCTCAGACCCGCCGCCGCCCTAAGAGCCGCACAGCTAGAGATGTTTAACTCTCGGAATTGGGTAGCTCCCTACTATTGGGCAGCGTTTACCTTGCAAGGAGAATGGCGATAACTGACAACATAACCTATCGAAAAAGTCGGCGATGAAACAGCTAAAATCTAATACCCATAGCCTCCGGGATTTGTTTGAAAATAGCATCACCATTGCTCACTTGGTGGAACCCCTGAAGACTGTCAATGGGGCAGTGGCGGCGGCGGAGGTGTTACCATGGATGGCTCTCCATGATTTTGATGTGGTGGGGGTGGAACGGGAAGGGCGAGTGGTGGGCTACGTGGAGAAAGTGGCTCTGGCAAACACGATCGAGAATTGTGCAGCCTGTCAAAAGTCCTTTGCTCCCGATGAATTAGTCGCCATTTCTACTCCCTTGCTAAAACTCATGCCCATCCTCCGGCACCATCAACGCGTCTTTGTGTTGACCGGAAATCATGTCAATGGCATTGTCACCCGTGGGGATCTCCAAAAAGCCCCGGTGCGAATGTTGTTGTTTGGTTTAGTTACCCTTTTGGAAATGAATCTTTTGCGCTTGGTGCGGCGCTACTATCCCGGTGATGATTGGCAGCAGATTTTGCGGAGCGATCGCCTTGAAGCAGCCCAAAAACTCTGGCAGGAAAGTTTGGCTCGGAATGAAGCTACAGAACTGATTGATTATCTGCAATTTTGCGACAAGCGAGATCTAGTCATTCATCATCCAGAGTTAATGCAGCTATTAGGCTTAACATCTAAGCGGGGCGCAGAGAAATTTTTTAAGGCTACAGAAAAACTCCGCAACCGCCTTGCCCATGCTCAAGATTTAACCAGTGGTTCTTCATGGCTGGAAGTGATTAATCTAGCGGGAACGATCGAGCAGGTGTTGATTGCCAGTGAGTCGATCGAGTAGCCTTTTCTCTAACGTTTCTGACGGCGAAAAGTGACGATCGCCAGTGCTAACCCCACAATAATCAGACCTCCTAAACCCGTAATCAAAGCTAGATTGGAAAAGGCTGGGTTATTAGATTCGCTGATATTTACGAGGGAAGCCGCAGGAGAAGTTACTGGCTGGGGCATGGCGACAGGAGTGGGTGGGGGTTGAGTTCCCGCAGCAACAGTGATGTTGTACTCCATTTGCAAAGGACTAAAATCTGCCGAATTTTTTGGGGTGCAGTTGAGTTTAGCGGTATAAAGCCCTGCTTGGGGAAAAACTACCTCAGCGCCGGGGATGCCTTGATAGGTTTCAACGTTAATTGCTTTAAGAGTCGGGGAGACGATCGGGGCATCGGCAGCAGTTTGGGGCTGGCGGTAGATATCCATTTGGCAGTTTGCCGTACTCAGAGGAACAATTTCCCCGCCTTGTTTCGTTAGAGCTACCCAGATCAGGGCTGGTTCTCCAGATTTGGGATTATGATTTGGTTCCACATGCCAAGTCCCCGCCACATCTCCAACTACTTGAACTTCATGGGCAAGGGCTGGCGCCATGAGTAAGTGTGGGAAACTAGGGGAATTTAGGGAGTTAAGAGGTAAAGTTTGCATACACTAAATAAATTATGTTATTTCAACATAACGTAATCTAGGAAATAGTCGATCGAGCAATTTTTCCATATCTTTAAATTCATGCCAAGTCAACCCGGAAAATCAATGAGTTGCTTGGTTTTGAGGCTGAGATAAAGTTTCGAGAATCATCACGTTTTTCCTCTGAAGATTCGGTATTAATTCCTTAGATTACCTATTCATTGATCCTGATTACTCTCACTCCTCTTGCAGCTAGGGAATTAATCACTCCTTCACTGGCAGGAGAAACAGTTCCCCTGATATAAAATTCCCGAAGATTAGTTAACCCGACGATTGCGCTCAAGTCAGTGATTTGGTTTCCGCTAAGGACGATTTCC
>JAIMKT010000110.1:9811-9953 GCA_020692245.1 Microcoleus sp. GA_180221_E-2-1-MAG-45_12 | reverse complement strand
GCGGTGGCAGAAGAAAATGGCACGGGGGCGGTGGGGGTAGCTCCGGGTTGTGCCTTGATGCCCCTGAAAACTACGGGATTTCTGGATGACCAGTCCGTGGAGGATTTGTTTAATTGGGCGATCGAGAATGGGGCAAGTGTGA
>JAIMKT010000110.1:0-9805 GCA_020692245.1 Microcoleus sp. GA_180221_E-2-1-MAG-45_12 | reverse complement strand
GTAGTTGGGGGGCGGCGGCGGTCTATTTCCCGATTTCTCTGCGACAAAGAGCCGTGATTACCAAAGCAGCGACCTTGGGGCGAAACGGTAAGGGTTGTATTGTGGTGTTTGCGGCAGGAAATAGTAACCGTCCCGTAGATGGCGTGGTCAATGAACGGGGCTGGGAGGGCAATTTGTTTCTGGGGAATACCAAATGGTTAAGTGGGTTTGTGGTGCATCCCGACGTGATTGGGGTGGGAGCCACAACGAGCCTCGGCAAAAAAGCTGTGTATAGCAATTGGGGCAGTATTACCATCTCTGCTCCTAGTAGCAATGGCGCACCGGGAGTGAGTTTGGGGCAGCAGGGCTATGTGTTTACGGCTCCGGCGGTGAGTGGTTCCCTTACAGGTTTGGGGGTGGTGACGAACGATCGCCTAGATACCCTTGGTTACAGTTCTGGAGATTTTACCGACAGTTTTGGTGGGACTTCTAGTGCTTGTCCCTTAGTTGCTGGGGTTGCAGCCCTGATACTCTCGGCAAATCCAGACTTAACATCCCAAGAAGTGCGGGAAATTCTCCAAAAAACCGCTGATAAAATAGTCGACCCCGACCCCGATCCCCAACTCGGCACGAAATTAGGTAGCTATGATAAAAATGGTTATTCCCAATGGTTTGGTTATGGTAAGGTGAATGCTGCCAAGGCGGTACAGATGGCGATCGCCTACAAAAATAGACAAGTTGCCCAACCAGCTATCCAAATCACTCTCCAAGGTAATAATAATAACCCCGTGGCGATTCCCGATAATGATCCTAGGGGTGTAAGTTCGTTGATTAGAATTAATGAAGTGGGGACTCTCAAGGATCTACGCATTAGCATTAATCTCACCCATACTTTTCTCGGCGATCTGGAAATCTATCTCCAAGCTCCCGGCGGTCAGCGAGTGTTGTTACAAAATCGGAGTTTGGGCAATCAAACTAACCTACAAACTAGTTATTCTTTGCTAGATACCCCTAGTCTGCGAAGATTATTAAATCAACCCATTACCGGACTATGGCAACTGGTGGCGATCGATCAGGTTGCCAGCGACACCGGAACCTTAAATAGTTGGCAGCTTCAGCTAGGAATCTAAAATAAAGAGGGCGCAAAGCCTTACGCCCCTAATAAATCAATTGTTCGTTTTTAGCTTTTTCCAGCCAAGAGGTATTTCGTTAATTTAATTCACTACTCAGGCAATTTGTATTTATGTCTTCTTTTCCCGTCCCTGAATTTTTGGCTGGCTACTGGCAAGATGGCTTTCAGTTGAAACCCCATTTACAAGATTTTCTCCAGCTTGATTCCCCCACCCTCGAAGCCCGCTTGCAAGAAGGGAAAGAGGCTCTCGCCCAGTTAGGTCGCCATGATTTTACTTGGGAGAACGCCACGGAGTTTTATCGAGATCAGGTAGGGGCTGCCCATTTATTTGATTTGGGGGCTTGGCATTTAACTAGTCAAGATTATATTGGGGATACCCTGCGGTTATTGGCAACTTTTGCGAAGGGAAATGTGTTGGATTTTGGGGGAGGAATTGGGACTCATGCGATCGCCGCCGCCCTCTGTCCGCAAGTGGATCAAGTAATTTACTGCGATATCAACCCCATGAATCGAGATTTTGTGGAAAAAAGAGCCGCCGCCCTAGGTTTAAGTTCTCAGATCAAATGTTGTTTAGAAGTTCCGCCGGGTATGCAGTTTGAGACGATCGTCTGCTTTGATGTTTTGGAGCATCTCCCCGATCCTAGTCAACAATTAAAAGAGTTTCATCAACTCCTCACCCCCCAAGGTAAAACCCTCCTTAACTGGTATTTCTTCAAAGGGCTAAATCAAGAATTTCCCTTTCACCTAGAGGATCCCCAACTAATTGCCAAGTTTTTTGATGTCCTCCGCCAAAATTTCCAAGAGGTTTTTCACCCCTATTTCATCACCGCCCGTTGCTACCAGCCTAGCTGAGAGATTAATTAAAATAGTTGATCGATAGAGTAAATATCGTAGATAAAACCATGCAAATTATCCTAGAAATTCCTGATGATATTGCCCTCAGTTTAGAATCTTGCAAAGACAATTTACCGCAAATTTTGGCACTAGGCTTGCGAGAAATTGCCGCTAATCCATCGACAGGCTTCACGGGGTTGACAGAAATTTTAGAGTTTTTTGCCAAGCTCCCTACACCTCAAGAAATTCTTGCCCTGCATCTTACTCCCGCCATTCAAACCGAGATCGAAAATCTCCTAGAAAAAAATCGCACTGAAGGATTTAATGAAAGTGATCGACGACTCTGGCAACACTACGAATTTATAGAACATCTAGTCCGCCTTGCCAAAGCTCAAGCCTTGCTGAAACTACAACAAAGCCCATGAGCAAAACTTATATTACTGCTAGTTTGCGCCGTACCATACACGATCGCGCTCAAAGTTGTTGTGAGTATTGCTTAATCCCAGAAATGTTCACCTTAGCTTCCCATCAAGTTGATCATGTAATTGCTGAAAAACATGGCGGGGCAACCATAGAGGAAAATTTAGCCCTATCTTGTTCTTTGTGTAATCAAGCGAAAGGTAGTGATATTGCCTCGATCGACCCAAATACAGGCGACACGGTGCGACTCTATCATCCTAGGCAAGATACTTGGACGGAGCATTTTTATCTGGAAATCGAAAGTGGTCTCATCAAATCCATAACAGCGATCGGGCGTGTCACCATAAAATTATTGCGAATGAATCGGACAGCTAGCTTGCCAGTACGTCAAATATTGGCTCGTCTAGGACAATTACCATGAGCAACTACATAGAAAGTTACTTGTACGATCGAGGCAACATTTATTACACTGCTTAGGGTAAAGGTAATTTCCAACTCGTGGGTTTGGGCTGGCTTAGTCTGGCTGAAAATTGTCATCTAAGTTCCTGACACTACTTTTACGATTTCATGGGTTCAAATCCCATATACTCCGCCATTTTAGGAGTATTAGCCAAGTGGTTAAAGGCAAAAGACTGCGGATCTTTCAACAAACCGGGAATTCAATCTGTAAGAGGAGTGCTCTCCTTGGCTTCGGCTGGGGTGAGCAGGTCGAGGGTAGCCCTGTGGGTGTGAGGATACCGGAGGGAGGCAGGCTAGGCGAGAATTAAGGGCAGGGAGGCTCTAGGGGAAACCCAACAGCAAAACTAAAATTAGTTATTCGCTTAGCCCAAATCTCTACTTAATTGCGCCCCCGCTATCCTCGGCTGATCTTCTTACGGAGAGGTTTTCCGGCATATTTTTGGGAATCGGGCATTCTAAGGTGTATTAAAAAATAATTAAGTATATTAAAAATAATTTTATAGATTTTGGCATGTTTACGACGATCCAAATCCAAGCCAACGAACGAGCCTTAATGTTTCAATCTGGGAAATTAATTAAGCTTTTGACCGCAGGGAAATATAACTTTTTTGACCCCCAGAAAGAGGTCTCGATCGAGAAACATTCCCTAGAAACTCCCTACTTTGAAAGTAAATATATTAAAACCCTTCTCAAGGAATATCCCCAGATAGTTGAGCAGTACTTCACCGTAGTTGATATCCAAGATGGCGAAGTAGCGATCGTTTATATCAATGGTAAAATTCTTACCATGCTCAGTCCGGGGCAGACAAAATTATTTTGGAAAGAACTAGAAGATATCACCGTAGAAAAAATTAATCTGGCGACAGATTACGAAATCTCCGCCCAAAAATTAGACCTCTTGAGCAGATACCACAAAACTAACCAAAGTTACTTTATCACCCACCAAGTCAATGCCGGGTTTACAGGAATTTTATTGGTAGATGGCAAAATTGAAAGATTGTTAGAGCCGGGTGTCTATGCTTTTTGGCTCTATGGACATAATATTACTGTCAATATTTATGATTTACGTTTAACAGAAATTGAAGTTACAGGGCAGGAGATTTTAACGAAGGATCGGGTGAGTATTCGAGTTAATTTGTCTTGCTATTATCAAATCACTGATATTTTATTACTGGTTTCGCAACTTGCAGATTTTCGGACTTATCTTTATAAGCAATTACAGTTTACACTGCGGCAAAATGTAGAATCGCAAACCTTAGATGAGCTATTAGCTAGTAAGGATAAACTCGATGGGCAAATCCTCGAAGCAATTCAAGCAATTTTTGCCGACACAGGGCTAGAAGTGCAACGCATTGGCATCAAAGATATTATTCTTCCCGGAGAAATGCGGACTATTTTTAATCAGGTAGTTCAAGCAGAAAAGGCTGCCCAAGCAAATTTAATTAAACGCCGGGAGGAAACCGCCGCCACGAGGTCGTTATTAAATACCGCTAGACTGATGGAAGATAACCCCGTACTTCTGCGGTTGAAGGAGTTAGAAACCCTAGAAAATATTGTCCAGAAAGTTAATAATTTGTCCGTGAATGACGGGGTAGAAGGTTTGTTGCATCTCTGGAAACTGGATAATCGGCAAAATGATTAATAAACGGATCAATAATGCTCGATCGACCTATTTCTTGGTTACGGCGATCGGTAGTGATCCAGAGGAATGATAATTCTGGTGTCAAAAATAATCTAGACACTACGGCACAGGAAATCCACAGCTTCTTGGAGGTTTTCCATGATTAGATCTGGTTGGTATTTTTCTAGCTGGGTGCGGTTGCGAATCCCGCATAATAGACCAATTACTGGGACTCCGTGGGTTTTAGCGGCAATGATATCTGCTTCCGTATCTCCAACCATCCAAGTTCCGGCGGCGGGAGATAGTTCTTTAAGCGCCCGTTCCATGAGTAGGGGTTTGTCGTTGGTGTCACCAGTTTTGATGTAGTCATTCCCTAGGCAATAACGCTGGGCTGGTGGAAAAAATTGTCCTAGATTGTTCCGATCGAGGGCCTCATCCAACTCCCGAACTCGGCGCATGGTCATCACCACAATGTCTATGCCTACCTTCTGAGCGGCTTTTAGGGCTGGTACTGCCTCTAGTTGGAGACGATCGTGGACTAGGTAGGGCATAGTGTGGACGGTTTCCCGGCGCATCTTCGCAAAATTCCGGGCTTGCACAGATTCCAAACCAGAGAGCTTGCCAATTTCCACTTCAGGAACCTGCGATCGCTTCAACTCCCAAAATTCCTCCTTTGATAGCTTGATAATCTCCTGATCTGGCAAACCAAGTTTTTCTAAGCAAAATTGATAAACCTGATAGTAGCGATCGGAAACATCCATGATTGGGCCATCAAAATCAGTAATAAGTCTCAGCATAGGTAGAGAAATAGTTAATTGAATTAAAAGAGAAAGCTAAAACTAATAATTACATAAGCTCTTAGGCGATTTCTATAATTTTTCTTGAGAGGGTTGCCAGACTTTTAGATAGCCCGGAGATGGCGTTGGCGTTGTTCCTGTTCCATGGCTGTAAACAAAGCCTGAAAATTTCCGGCTCCAAAGCCCTGAGCGTGCGATCGCCTCTCGATTAGCTCAAAAAAGAAGGTAGGCTGGGAAAATATCGGTTGGGTGAAAATTTGTAATAGGAGGGATTCTGGACTTTCTGGCTCCCAGTCAATGAGGATATCTTGAGAACTGACTTTTGCCAACTCTTGGGAACTGAGGGCGATCGATCCCCTAGCCTGTAATTCTTGGTAATAGTCTGGATTTGTGGGCAGAAATGCTACCTGTCTATCACGTAACTGGGCTACCAATTCGGTAATATTGTGGACTTGGAGAGCCAGATGTTGAATCCCTGCGCCGTGATTTAAGTCTAAAAACTCTTGAATTTGGGAATTGGCAGAGGTTGGTTCATTGATGGGTAACTGGAAACCCGTTTGTGGATCCAGCATTACTTGGGAAGACAATCCTGAATGATCGGTGGCGATCGAAAACTCTTGCTGGGGTTGGAGTTGGAAAACCTGCTGATACCATTGCACTGCCCGCCCCAATTCTCCCGATGGCACATTCAAAACTAAGTGGTCAATTCTGATGTAGGGTGACGACTTTTTAGCAAAAGGGAGAGATGAATTTTGAGAAGTATATTTATAAATACTAGGTTTCTCTAGCAAAGTATGGCTCAAGGTTCCCCAGCTTTTAATCCTAACTGATGTAATTTCTTGAGTATCTTGAATATTTGGAGCATTCAGAAAATCTTGATCAATCTTTTCCCCATTGATCGCCAACCTTGCCATAATCTCTGCCAAGTCATCCACTACCAGCGCAATATCCACCACTCCGGGGGGATGGGTTTGGAGAAAATCAGCCACTGGACTCTGGTTATTCAGGGGAGAAGATAGGCGAAACTGCACCATCCCCGACCCGACAATTTCTGTGTGGGTATGCTCATTAATCTCTGTACCTAAACTTTGAAAATCTAGATTTGACTGGAACCAATGGCTCCATTTTCTAGCATCTTCTACATAAAAATGGACATGATCAATATACATATTCTCTCCAGTTCTAGAAAAATAAATGGCTTTCTGGTTGGAGGTTAATTTCGAGGGGGACGGCTTGGGGTGGAGAATTGAGGGCAAACATGATGGCTTGGGCAGCCGTGGTGGGGGTGAGCATTTTTGATCGATCGACCTTCAGCGTCACCTGATCCCAAAAAGGAGAATCTACTCCTCCAAAGTAACACAGGGTAAATTTTATCCCGTAGCGTTTTAGCTCCTCTGCCATGGATTTACTAAAGCCCACTACCCCAAACTTAGAAGCACAGTAGGCTGCCGCCATTGCCATGGGATGCTTGCCCAAAATGCCAATCACATTACAAATATGCCCACTCTTCTGCTCCTTCATCACGTTTGCTGCCGCTTGGCTGGTATAGAAACTGCCCTTCAGGTTCAAGTCTAGCATCAGGTCTAAATCCTCTGGGGTGATTTTGTTGTATTGCTTCATCACGCCCGCCCCCGCCGCATTCACAAGGACATCGATCGCCCCCAACTCTGCCACCGCCTTTTGCATCAACTCTTCTACCTGTTGAGGCTGGGTAATATCCGTGGGGATAATGAGGGTATCCGTTGCCAACTCTGCTGCCAAGGTCTTTAGGGTTGCCGGATTCCTGCCTACCAAAACTAACTGAGCGCCTTGGGCTGCCAATTCCCTCGACACAGCACTGCCGATGCCCCCGGTTGCCCCGACTACCACCACAACTTTATCTTTCATGCTCTTTATATTTCTTCATAATCCTTTACATATATTTATTATCCTAACAAAGAATTTCCAGTCGTGGATCAGAGTTGGTCATTAATACTAGCGGGAATGACTGGTCAAGCTAAAATCAAGTCTAGGGGTTAAGTTTAGGATCGAGGGCGGGAGAATGCGGGCGATGGATAGGAAAACGGCGCTGGAGTTGACAACTTTTGGATCGGCGGTACTGGTGGGGGCGGTGGCAAGTGCATCTAGCCCGATCGCAGTTTTTGGTACAGCCTTGGGCGGTGTGGCTGGTGGGATTTTTGCCAATGAATTAGGAGCTTTGAATAATTCTTTGAAGGATACTGACCTGCGAAATGCTCACTTGACACGGGCTGTGGGAGTGGCGATCGCTGTGGTGATCCGAACTGTGGCGGCTGAGTGGAAACAAAAAAGGCGGGCTAACGATCGAGTTCTAACTGGCTTAGAAACTATAGCGCAAACAGCAATAACAGATTGGGCAGCGATCGTACAGAATACTCTCAAGGATCGGGTTCCGGCTGGTTTGGATGAGAAAGAGTTGGCAGCTACCTATTTTTCGGAAGTAACCACGAATTTTAATAATTTGCGGGCTTTGGCAACATGGGAAGATTGGCTCCCGGTGCTTGAGGAGTTACGATCGTCTGCCCAGAATCCTTTGAAGCGTTCTCTTCTTCGGGATGTAAAACTTGTGATCCAAAACGGAGCGGCTAATTCGGTGGAGGAGAAGTATCTAAATGCTTTAGCCAAACGGCTTCACCAACTTTTTCCTAGGGCAATCCGGGAGGTGTTGAAGCAGGATTTTAGTCAAGGGAAGGAATCTTTTGCAGCGATGATCTTTGATTTGTTGGGGAATTTGACCCAAGAGGTGCAGCAGCTACGGCAGCAGAGTGGTTTGAGTGGGGGAGATGTTGCCAAGTTGGATCAGGCTTTGGAACAGTTGGCAGAGTTTAAGGGCAGGAATAGGCAGCAGCTTCAGATATTGGCGGGGCGAATGGATTCGGGGTTCGATCGAGTTTTAGAAGCGTTGAATTTGCAACAGGTACAGATTCAGGATCTGTTGGCTAATTCCTTTGAGAGTGTCTTGAGTGCGATCGCCCGTGATGGGGAACAAACCCGCACAGTGATTAAGGACGAAACCGGAAAGTTAGGGGAACAACTTAGTGGAGTAGAGACAAGAATCCTTGATGCATTCCAGCAGCCAAAACCAGCCCTTCCCCTTGTAATTCCCTCAAATCTGAAGCGCTATGAACGGAAGATCAACAAGTTTGTGGGGCGAGAAGTGGCGATGGGGGAGTTGGAGCAGTTGATGGCAGAGACGACACCGGGGGGAATTGTGGCTGTGTCGGGGATGGGAGGGTTGGGGAAAACGGAACTGGCTTGGCAGTGGGCGCAGCAGCAGTATGATCGAGGGAATTTTCCCGGCGGGGTGGTGTGGCTCGATGTGGCGGCGGGGAATCCGGGGGAACAGTTGCTCTTGTTTTGCCAGACAGAATTTAGTGTAGAAATTCCGCAGGAGTTGCCGACCCTAGAGGAGCGGGTGGCTTTTTGTTGGCAGCATTGGGCGGAGTGGCGATCGGGAGCGGTGTTGGTGGTGTTTGATGATGTGGTGCGCGATCGAGATGCCAGAACTATCCAGAATCTCCAACCCGGTGGCTCTAACTTTCGGATATTGTGGACAACCCGCGATCGCTGGTCAGGAGTGCAACCCTATGCCCTCGATCATCTCTCAACAACCGCAGCAAAGGAACTATTGGCTAGTTATATTTCCCCAGAACGGTTGACCGCAGACCCAGCAGCCTTGACCGATTTACTAGCTTGGTTTGAGGGGCTGCCCTTGGGTTTGGAGTTGGCGGGGCGCTATTTGGCGCTGGAGTCTCGGCTTTCCCTGAAGGACTATGTGGGAGAGTTGAATTTGAGCCATGAATCCCTAGACCAAAACCTAGAGATGAAATATCCCCACGGTATTGAGGCGGCTCTAGCTTTGAGTTGGCATCGGTTGCCCCCAGAGTCGGCAGCAAGGGAGTTGGCTCTGCGCTTGGGGCTATTCGGAGCCGGGGCAATTCCCCTCAATCTAGAAGAACAACGGCAGCCCCTCCAAAAGTTGGAAAATCTCCACCTCATCCAAATATTCCCCAACTCTCAAGTGGGTTTTCATCCCTTAGTGCGGCAGTTTGTCCGGGGCAGGGTGGCGCTGGAGCTATCCACGGAGGCAAGCAACAATCTGCGGCAGCAGGTCGCCCAGTTGATTGTTAGCCAAGGTCAGCAGATCCCCCAAAGTTTCACCACCACCCAAGCCCAAGAGTTTGCCCCTTGGATTCCCCACCTCGAAGAAGCTGCCAACACTTTGTTGCCTTGGGTAGCCGATGAAGATGTGATTCAGCCATCTGGTCGCATTGCTCTGTATTACCAAGGGCAGGGTTTGTATGGAGCGGCGGAACCTTGGTCAAAAAGATGTGTGGCAGTAGCAAAGGAGCGACTGGGCGATCAACACCCAGATACAGCCAGCGCACTCAACAACCTAGGGAATTTGTACGAATCCCAAGGGAAGTATGAAGCAGCAGAACCCCTGTTCTTGGAAGCCTTGGAGATCGATCGAGTGAGCCTCCCTCCCAACCATCCCAATTTAGCTACTGTCCTCATCAGCCTAGGGAATTTGTCCCGATCTCA
>JAIMKT010000016.1:65716-65853 GCA_020692245.1 Microcoleus sp. GA_180221_E-2-1-MAG-45_12 | reverse complement strand
CTGAAAATCCAACTAAAAATCCAACTCCAAAAAATCATACCTAGGCTCTCTGTTCAGGGCTTTTTTGAGGAGGCTTTGATAGGATTGATCACTGATAATATACGCCCCAAAGCGTTCTAGGTGGGGGTTGTTCATCT
>JAIMKT010000016.1:30119-65682 GCA_020692245.1 Microcoleus sp. GA_180221_E-2-1-MAG-45_12 | reverse complement strand
GTGTTCCACCAGCTTCACCATAGCTACCTTAGAACCTTCAGGAATGCGATAAAACATCGACTCCCCAATAAAAGCCCCGTTGATGACAATCCCTAAGATTCCCCCCGCCAGTTCGTCACCCTGCCAAGTTTCAAAACTGTGGGCATAACCCGCTCGATGGAGATCGTGATAAATATCCTTGAGGGTCGGGGAAATCCATGTGCTTTCTCGATCGCTACACCCTTCTACTACGGCAGGAAAATCTTGGTCGATCGCTACCCGAAACCATCCTTGATTTAAGGCTCGCTGGAGAGACTTGGGATAACGAAAGCGGCGATCGAGGGGAATTAAGGCTCGTTGATTACTGGAGTACCAGCCCAAATTGTGACCATTTTCATCAGACATTAGAAAATAGCCCTGAGCGTAGCCATCGATAATTGCCCCGACATCAAAATTTATCCCCATGAGTTTATCAGTTATCAGTGAACAGTTATCAGTTATCAGGAGGTAAGGGGAGGTACAGGGAGGTAGAGGAGGTAAAGTTCCTAGTTACTTGTACTGAGTAATTCGGCAGGCTCCCTGTAAAACTTGTCGAAGTATTAGTTACTATCATCAACTCTTGTTGTTCACTGTTTACTATTCACTGTTCACTGTTCACTATTTCTTAGGGTTTGATCTGGTGAACTATTTGCTCCATGAATTGAACAATTTTGGCTTGTTTTTCGGGAGAATTAGTTTCAAGGTAAACTCGCATCAGGGGTTCGGTTCCCGATGGACGGAGTAAGACCCAACTGCCATCTTCTAGGTAGAGCTTAATGCCATCTTTCCGACCAACTTCCTTAATTTTGATATCGGCGATCGAGCTAATCGGTGGATTATCAAAATACTTGAGAATTGCTGCCTTATGAGCTTCTTCTAGGTGCAGGTCGAGACGCTGGTTAAACAACGGGCCCCCGGCTTCGGCGATCGCTTCGGCGACTAATTGGCTCAGGGGTTTACCTTCGTAGGCAATTAATTCGGCTACCAACATATCTGCAAGGATGCCGTCTTTTTCGGGAATATGCCCCACAATGCTCAAGCCGCCGGATTCTTCCCCACCAATTAAGACCGTGGTTTCCCGCATTTTCTCGCCAATGTACTTAAAGCCCACGGCAGTTTCGTAGATAGTTAAACCATACTTGAGGGCAAGGTTATCGAGTAAATGAGTCGTGGCAACGGTGCGGACGATCGCTCCAGTTTTGCCTTTATTTTTCAACAAGTGGCGGGCTAGAAGCAATAACACCGTGTTGGGAGTTAGGACATTGCCCAATTCATCAACGATCCCGAAGCGATCGGCATCTCCATCCGTGGCTAAACCAATATCAGCTTGATCTTTCTGAACAGCCGCTACCAATTCCTGTAACTGCTCACCCTTGGGTTCTGGCATTCCGCCCCCAAACAGGACATCCCGGTAGGCATGGAGAGTTTCTAGCTCACAGCCTGCATCCTTGAGAATGGTATCTAGGTAGCCCCTAGATGTGGAATAGAGGGCATCGTACTTCACCCGGAGTCCCGCACTACGGATCCGGTCAATATCTAACAAGGTGTAGATGAATTTTAGATAAGCGGGTTTGGGATCAAATAAAGAAATCTGCTCTGGATATTTTTTGGCAACGACTGCATCACTAGATTTGGGGATATTCGCCACGATCGTATCCGTGATTTCTGGGGTGGCTGGCCCAGCATAGTCAGGAATATATTTAATCCCACAGTAGGGAGCCGGGTTATGACTAGCGGTAAATACCAAGGCTCCGGCAGAGTTGAGATGCTTGGCACTGTAGGCAATTACTGGAGTTGGGCAATCTCGATCGACAATCTTCACCGTCCAGCCCAATTCTGCCAACACTTCCGCCGCAGTTTGAGCAAATTCATCAGCCAAAAACCGGGTATCGTAGGCAATCAACACCGGACGATCTTGACTATAGGCGGTGGCTAGGTAAACAGCGATCGCCCTTGTTACCTTCCGCACATTGGCAAAAGTAAAATCATGGGCAATCAGACCCCGCCAACCATCGGTACCAAACTTAATTTCTTGAGAACTCACTGCACTCATAACTATTCCACTCACAGCTTAATTTCTCTGTCAAGTGTACCAACAAAACCAGCCCTTAAATAAGTAAATCCCTGACAACCACTAAGAAATAATTTAGCCTTGGTTAATGTTGAAGAGGAATCTCTAAAATAAATTCTGTGCCGTTGCCGGGAATTGAGGTACAGGTGATTTTACCGCCATGCTTCTCGACAATAGTTGAGTGGGCGATCGCCAGCCCCAACCCTGTCCCTTTGCCAACGGGTTTGGTCGTAAAGAAGGGATCAAAAATCTTCCCCAGAATCGCTTCGGGAATCCCCACGCCGTTATCCGCCACACTAATTAATATTTTCCTTGTGGTGATTTTCGTTGCTTCCCCTTCTTTCTCTAAATCTTGAAATAAAGCCAGAGATTCTGGGACTGTCTCTTCCTCTAGATGAGTTCTGATCCAGATAAACGGCGGTTCTTGGGGGAAACCTGCGGCTTCTGGGGCTTGATTCACAAAGTGTGACTCTAGAGAGTCGATCGAGTTGACAATGAGGTTCATCAACACTTGGTTCAACTGTCCCGGAAAGCATTCTACTAAGGGCAGATTCTCATACTCCTTAATCACCGAAATATTCGGCATGTCTGGTTTTCCCTTGAGGCGATGTTGCAAAATCATCAAAGTACTTTCAATCCCTGTGTGGATATCCACTGCCTTCATTTCCGCCTCATCCAACCGAGAAAAATTTCGCAAGGAAAGCACAATTTCCCGAATCCGCTCTGCCCCTACCTGCATACTCATCAGCATCTTTGGCAGGTCAGCCACCAAAAATTCTAGTTCAATAATCTGGTGTTGGTAGTCAATTTCTGGATGATTGTCTGGCAAAAAGCCTTGGTAAAAATCAATAAGCTGGAGTAGATCCCGTGCGTAGTCTTGAGCATGTTTAAGGTTGCCATAGATGAAATTTACGGGGTTATTAATCTCGTGGGCAATCCCCGCCACCAACTGTCCGAGGCTAGACATTTTTTCGCTTTGCACCAAATGGGCTTGGGCGTTTTGGAGTTGGACGATCGTGCTTTCTAGCTGTTGGGCTTGAGCTTGGGCGATCTGGGCTGCTTGGTTGGTTTCCTTTACCTTGGCTTCTAGGAGTTGCTGGGAGGCTTGGAGGGCAGCGTTATCCTTTTCCACCTGTCGCAAGAGTTGATTGAGGCGTTGATTGTACTGCCAAATCAAAAATATAATTAGCCCGATCGTAATTGGCACCAGCAGCAATTTAGAAATTGCCACAAATAATTCGGGCAGGGGAATTTGCCAGTCATGTTCTTGGAAGGAGAGGAAAGAGGTGAAGAGAGTCATCCCGATCGCCCCGATCATCAACCGGGATAACTGCCACTGCTTCAGGTAGGGCAGCCCAATCACCAAGGAGAGGACAATCAACGCTACCACCATCGGAAATAGCACCGGACACAGGTAAGTCGTTAATAGACAGATGCCCCAGAGTCCAGCCACAACCACTGCGATCGCCACACTAGGGCGATTTCGTCCCGCCAATCTCCTTGCCCACATTAGGGTAACACCTTGGCTCAGGGAAGCTACCAACAATATCCTCGTTAAGCCAGAGGCAAAAAACAAACCCACTACAAACTGAAAGCCCACAGTAATGATTGTTGCTATGAGCATCCAAGTTAAAAATTGGCGTAGCTGTTCTACCTTTCTAGGGTCTTGAATAGTTGTTGTTGCCATGAGCTAAATGGGCTAAACCACTGGTATTTAACGATGCCCCTATGGGGAGGTGATGCTATCGAGAATTAGGCAATATTGCCATTTAAACTATTAGAACTATTGGAGGATGTCTGAGAAGGTAATATTTTCTTGACCTTAGCGACTAAAGTCGCAACTACTAGAATAAATTCAAATAACCTAGGTTAATTAAAGCTCTAAATTTTTCTCTAATCTGCCTTTAATTTATGCTGGTAGAGTAGGTTTTTGTAGTAACGACTTTAGTCGCTAGAAACTTTTTAGACATCCTCTTAGAACTATTAGAACTGTCGGAGGAAGCGCAGATCACTGTTATAAAAACGGCGGATATCATCAATTTGATGTAACACCATCGCAAATCTTTCCACCCCGAACCCAGCAGCAAACCCAGTGTAGATTTCAGGGTCATAACCCACGGATTTGAGGACATTGGGGTCTACCATGCCACAGCCCAAAACCTCTAACCATTTCCCCTGCCACTGCACATCCACCTCAGCCGAGGGTTCCGTAAAAGGGAAGTAACTAGTCCGAAAGCGAATAGGCAGATCCCCAAACATTTCTCGGATAAATTCTTTGATCGTGCCTTTGAGGTCAGTAAAGGTCAGTCCTTCATCCACGGCCAAGAGTTCGATCTGGTGGAAAACTGCGGCATGGGTCGCATCAACGGTGTCTCGACGGTAGCAACGTCCGGGAGCCACTACCCGAATGGGGGGATCATTTTCTTCCATGTACCGAATCTGCACGGCAGAAGTGTGAGTCCGTAGCAGGTTGCCATCGGGCAGGTAAAAAGTATCCTGCATGTCTCTTGCCGGATGGTCTGGGGGCGTGTTCAGGGCTTCAAAATTGTAGTAGTCAGTTTCCATTTCTGTGCCATCGGCGACCGTGTAACCTAGTCCCACAAAAATATCAATGACTCGATCGATCATGCCAGTGAGGGGATGGACTCGCCCCTGGGGACGATAGATGCCGGGCATAGTGACATCAAGGGTTTCGGCAGCGAGTTGGGCTTGAATCAGAGCGGCTTGGAGTTGGTTTTTCTTGTTGTCAAGGAGGGTTTGGAGGGCTTCTTTGACCTCATTGGCTAAGGCTCCAATCCGGGGTCGATCGTCTGCTCCTAGTTGCCCCATCCCCCGGAGAACTACGGATAGCTGCCCCTTTTTACCTAGGTAATTGATCCGCAACTGCTCTAGGGATTCGAGGTCGCTGAGGTTGGCGATCGCCTCTAGGGCGGTAGTTTTCAGGGCTGCCAGTTCGGTCTCAATCTGGCTCAGGGAAGAAGTAGTCATGGTTGCCGTAGTACTTATATTTACTTAAATTATTGCTTATTATTGATAATCCTAGACTAGGTTCTGGTCTTTGCAAAAACATTTCTCAAAAAAGGCTCTTGAGATGAAAGGCAGTAAGCGATCGCACCCTTTGCTAAAATCTTGGGTATATCAAAACTTAACTTGAGAAATTCACTACAAAATTTTTTAGCTTCTATGCGTATAGCTCTATTCACAGAGACTTTCCTGCCCAAGGTAGACGGGATTGTGACTCGGCTGCGGCACACGATCGAGCATCTCCAAAAAAGCGGCGATCAGGTGTTGGTGGTGACTCCTGAAGCCGGACTGCGGGAATATATGGGGGCAGAAGTCTACGGGGTTCCTAGTTTTCCCTTTCCCCTATACCCAGAGCTAAAGGCAGCCCTACCCAGACCAGCGATCGGCCAGAAACTCCAAGAATTTCAACCAGATATTATCCACGTAGCTAACCCTGCAATTATCGGTGTGGGCGGTATCTATTACGGGAAAAAATGGGGGATACCCATCTTGGCTTCCTACCATACCCATCTGCCCCAATACCTGCAACACTACGGGCTGGGAATGCTAGAAGATACTCTCTGGGGACTCCTCCGCCTCGCCCACAATCAGGCAGAACTAAATCTCTGTACCTCGACAGCCATGGTGCAAGAACTCCGGGATCACGATATTGAACGAGTAGACCTGTGGCAACGGGGTGTAGATACGGAAACCTTTGATCCCAGTTTAGCCAGCTTAGAAATGCGGAAACTTCTTTCCCAAGGTCATCCAGAGGCTCCTTTATTGCTTTATGTCGGCAGGTTAGGGGCAGAAAAAGAGATCGATCGCATCAAACCCGTCCTCGAATCCATTCCCCATGCTCGCCTTGCCCTCGTAGGTGATGGGCCCCATCGGCAGTTTTTGGAAGAACATTTTGCAGGGACAGCAACTAATTTTGTCGGTTATCTGTCTGGAAAGACCTTAGCGGCAGCCTACGCTTCGGCGGATGTATTTATTTTTCCCTCTCGCACAGAAACTTTGGGTTTAGTTTTGCTAGAGGCTATGGCAGCGGGTTGTCCTGTGGTGGCGGCAAATTCGGGGGGAATCCCTGATATTGTCCAAAATGGAGTCAACGGCTATTTATTTGATCCTGAAGATGAACAGGGAGCGATCGTGGCAACCCAGAAACTCCTCAACGACCCCACCCAAAGGGAAACTCTCCGCCATCAAGCCCGAGCGGAAGCCGAAAAATGGGGCTGGGCTGCTGCCACCCAAACCCTCAAAAACTACTACCAAAAGATCCTTACCAAAAAATCCTAATCTCCCAGCTTTGTCATAGCTTTGTCAGATCGATCGCCCTAGTCATCTTCTAGCCTTCAGGCAAAGGAGCCTATCAACATAATTACGGGTTGCTGGTTAAGGTTTAGTTGGTACAGTAGTCCCCACCGATGGACTCGGTAAAGGTTGTTGTCCCCCTTGGTTGGGTTCAGGAGCCACGGAATTGCTAGGGCTAGGCTCGTCTTTAGCAGCGCAAAGAGGCAGTTTTTGAATAACTTCCAAACTAGTTCCCCGCATCACCGCACTGGTGTCAATGCAGGTAGCCATCCGTCCCTGTCCTACTTGGAAGAACCATTCGTATTCAGTGAGGGTTTCGGGGCGGGACTCTTCTACACAGATGGTGTATTCAATTTTAGCTTCCGCTTCCCGTCCTTCTTCACGGTACGTTTCGGCAAGGAGACAACGGGAAAGCCCGGTTCCTAGCTGTAGCTCAGGAAGAGATTCGTCCTCTGTGATCGCTTGTTTGAGTACTGATTCTGCACCGATGTAGTCCCGTTGCCACCAGCGCAACCAACCAAGATTCCGATAGATTTGATATCGCTGATTGGCTGCATCGTTTTGGGATAAACCCCTATTATCGATACGGTGTAACGCTAGCTTGAGTAGGGCTTCGATTTCAGCGGTTTGCTGATTCTGTAAAAGCTTGTCAGGACGATCGGCTTGCAATAACTGGGAAAATTGGACACGTGCTAGGCGACTGAGGGCGATCGGGTCGCCTTGTTCGACTACTTGCTGATAGGCTTCCCCCGCTTCTTTGAGCTGCCCTAGGGATTCATGCACCAGTCCCAGCCCCAGAGATGCTTCGTTGTTGGAGGGCATCAAGGAGAGAGTTTTTTGGTAGCTTGTGCGGGCTTCCCTGAGTTCCCCCAGTTGATAGTGTTGATTGGCACTGTAATTGAACCAGCGAGGCAAGCCATCCTGAGCAGCCCACATGGACACAACACCTAGTGTTAAGGAAAAGGCAGCGATCGCCTCACTGTACCATTTGTCGGGAATGGAAAATTTGTCACAAAACTGCCTGAGAACTTTAGTTCCTTCGGGGGTAAGCACGCCTCGACCCAACACAGCCAAACCCGTAACTTGTCCAGCACTGGCTAGGGCTTCACCTAAACCAAAGCCCCCGATGGAAAAGACTGGCAGGATAGTGCTGGCGGCGCTGGCTGTGGCTAGGAGGGAGACTATGGATACACCCCGCCAAAAGACATCCCGACGACGGAGGGCTATTTTGGGCTTAGAATCTTCAATTTCAGGAAACCACCACCAAGAGTTGGGACTGGGATCAAAGGTTTCACGCCAGCGAGGCAGGGCAGAAATGTTGATGAATTTCGAGTTGAGGGCAACTAGGCGGCGATCGAGAGTATCAATTTCTGAAACCGTAGCAGCTTCTAGTTTTTGATTTTGGGCGAGGTCTTTGAGAATGGATTGCAGGTTATCACGATCGCACAGGATATCAAGGGCTAACTCATCACGGGCGATCGGGTCAAGGTCGTTTTGGGAGAAATGATCAAGTCGTGCGTTTAGATGTACGATCTGCTCTTGAAAACTTGAATTATCTGAGGATGGAGAAGAACTCAATTAAAATAACTCCCACAATATTTACAGAAATTTATTACGCCTTTTCCGAGTCTAGTATTCCCATCTCTGGAGCCTTGAGTTGGGGTTTGGGTTTTCACTAGGATCAATATAGATTTCGGAATTTAATAGTATTACTTGGGTATATTAACATCATCATTGAGAAATTCTTTAACCTCCCTGTACCTCTCTGTACCTCTCTGTACCTCTCTGTACCTCCTTTACCTCCTTTACCCCCATGCTCTCTACCAAAACTCTCTCCCTCGCCATCTTCGCCCTCAGTTCCTGTCTCATCAGCGCCCCTGCTCTCGCTTTACCCGGACAAACTCGCCAACAAGTAGCTGCGTGGATTCGATCGAACCCTTCCCTAACTCCAGCCTTGGGAGATGGATTGACGGTAAGAAGATTTAACACCGCAACTCAACGCTTTTTATTTAATGCTTCCGTCCTGCCTGTTACTTCTGTTTTTGATGTGAGTGATAACAGCAATATGATCCGTAGAGAACAAATCTCTTTCTACGATGTAATTAATGGCATTTCGACCGATCGCCTCGAAGAATCCCTCCGGGTAATCTATGGTGCCGATATTTATCAAGATTATTTCCTAGCTAGAGTGATCTATCAATACCCCAGTCCTGAACAAGTAGCCCTTGCCCAAAGACAGAATTTACCGCTATTGTCAGCCCGCCGGGGAGAACTACGCTTGGGCGATCGATTTGGTTACTGGCTAGAAACCACCAGAGGCAGCAATGAAACGGGAGCCAATGGTCAGATCACAATTTTTCTTCGCTCAGATCTCGATCAGTTAGAGAGTGAACTCCGCAACAATAACAACTAAATTTTTGGAATGCTTGAAATAAAATCTGGGTGTGACTAGTATTAAAACTTAGACAACTAAAATTTAGAGTTTAAGTATCTAAGGCTTGATCAGGGACTTAGACTAAAATTGAATCTAGATTGCAATTAAACTCAGAATTAGATATGGGGTTTAACTTTATACCTATTGGGGAAATTGATTTTAGATTTTAGTCTAACATTTAGGTCTAAAACCAGGCTCAACTTAAACTTAAATTTAGATTAATCTAGATTTATCCCAGTTTGCTACCAGTCTGCTAACCTAGTAAGCAAACAAACCCACAGGATAATTTAAGAGTAAACTTAGGGTAATAGTTGTAAATTTGCTCATAGAGTACATTGGCACTAGCCTATAAGTTTGTAAAATACCCTCCAATTATTCCTTGCTCCTAAATTGAAGGCTTCTGCTAAAGAGAAACTATATGACAGCTGCATCTCCTAAACGTCAGACCCTAGATGCCCGTGAAACTACCATTGATATTGATGTGGTAGTGGAAACCGCTGATACCCCTAGCGATAACCAAGGACATCAACCTAAGCCAAGTTCTTCCAGTGCCTTAGCTACTACCAAGGGCAACTTTTCTGCCTACCTTGCACCCCTCAACCAAGATACCTTTAAGCAGGTGGTCAACGGTGTAGAGGATAAATTGGTGGTGATGAATCAAACTCTTTCTATGCTAGATGATATTCTTAGCAGCCAAGGGTTTGACGGTATTCTTGATGAAATGCTCCAGTCCATTAGTCTCAAAACTGGAGAACTTTTGGGGGCAGACCGGACGACAATATTTTTGTTGGATGAAGAGAAGCAACAGCTCTGGTCGATCGTCGCCAAGGGCAGTGGGGGCGGCTCCTTTGAAATTCGGATTAATGCTGACCAAGGGATCGCTGGAGAAGTGGCTACCTATAAGCGAGTAGTCAATATTCCCCACGACTTTTTTGATGATCCCCGCTCTGAAGCTGCCAAGGAGCAGTACAAAAAAACTGGCTATCGGACTTATACCATGCTGTGTTTGCCTCTAGTAGGAGAAGATGGCAAGCTAGTGGCAGTGGTGCAGTTGTTGAATAAGCTGAAGAAAGAAAATGATCCAGCTTCGGAACTAGATCAGCGCATTGACTACACTGGATTTACCCAAGCAGATGAGGCTCTATTTGCAGATTTTGCCCCTTCTATTCGCTTGATCTTAGAATCTTCTCGTTCCCTGAGAAAAGCTACCCAACGCCAGCGCGCTGCTGAAGCCCTGATGACAGCCACCCAATCCCTGAGCCAGAGTAGCCTAGACCTCGAAGAAACCCTAGGTAAGGTGATGGATGAGGCGAAAAAACTGATGGGAGCCGATCGCAGTACCCTGTGGTTGATTGACCAAGAAGCAGGGCAGTTGTGGACAAAAATTCCCATTGCTGGCGAACTAAGGGAAATCCGCATTCCCCTAGGGGCTGGTTTTGCTGGGCAGGTGGCTACTAGTGGCGAGCCATTAAATATTGGCTTTGATCTTTATGATCATCCCAATTCCCAAACTTCTAAGGATACGGACAATCGATCGGGCTACCGGACTTGCAGTATGCTCTGTATGCCTGTGAAGAATGGGGATGGAGAATTAATTGCGGTTACTCAGCTAATTAATAAACTCAAACAAGGGGAATATCCCCCCTACGATCCGGAAAACTGGCCGACGGCTCCCGATTGTTGGAAAGCAGGGTTCGATCGCAGTGACCAAGAGTTCATGGAGGCGTTCAATATCCAAGCTGGAGTTGCCCTGCAAAATGCCAAATTATTTGCCACCATCAAGCAACAGGAGCAGATGCAACGGGATATTCTCCGCAGTTTATCTGATGGGGTGATCTCCACCGCCAAGGATGGCAAGATTATTGCCGCCAATGAAAAAGCGAAGGAGCTACTGGGCTTAAAAGTTGAAGATAAGATTGAAGGCAGACTGGTGGCAGAGCTAGTTTGGGTGCAGGAAAAGCAAGACAAAAATAATGCTGAAAAAAATCCCAACAAGTTTTTGCAGTGGTTCCACAATGCTCTCAATCCCCAAGAAGAGAAAAACCGGGAACAGTATTACCCAGACCAAATTTTGCAATCTACTGGCACAGAGCAGCACAGTGTGAATATTTCGATTAATACGATCGCCGATGCTGCGGATTCTACTAAGGTCAATGGAGCCTTGGTGATCATGGAAGATATCAGTGATGAAAAACGCCTGAAAACTACCATGTATCGCTACATGAACCAAGAGTTAGCTGAACAACTTATCAGTGGTGGGGAAGCCCTCTTGGGGGGAAATCTCAAGGATGTCTCTGTCCTCTTTTCAGATATTCGGGGCTACACCACTCTCACCGAAAAAATGTCTCCAGAAGACGTGGTGAGTATGCTCAACGAATACTTTGAAGACATGGTGGATGTCCTGTTTCACTACAAGGGAACCCTAGATAAGTATATCGGTGATGCGATGATGGCTGTCTTTGGTTCACCTCTCCCTCTGGATGATCACCAATGGATGGCGGTACAAACGGCGGTGGAGATGCGGAATCGGTTAGCTTTATTCAACACAAAGCGAATAACGGAAGGACAGATACCAATTTCGATCGGGATTGGTATTCACTCAGATAAGGTTCTGGGGGGTAATATTGGTTCTAGTCGGCGGATGGAATATACGGCGATCGGGGACGGGGTAAACTTGGCTTCTCGTCTGGAAAGTGCAAGCAAACAGTACGGCTGTGATATTGTCATCAGTGAACAAACCTACCATCCCTGTGCCGATCGAATTTGGGCAAGGGAACTAGACTACCTCAAGGTGAAGGGCAAAACCCAGCCAGTTAGTGTCTATGAATTAGTAGGACTCCGCACAGAAACTGTTACCGATCAAAAACTTCAGGTTATAGACCACTATGCCAAGGGCTTGGAGTTGTATCGGAAGCGTCAATTTGCGAGGGCGATCGGCGAATTTGCCATGGTTACAGAAATTGACAGCCGTGATAAATCTGCTGACTTACACATGCAGCGTTGTCAGCACTGGCTTAAAAATGCTCCTCCTGATGATTGGGATGGTTCTTGGATCATGACAGAAAAATAAATCTGGAAAAATAGCCCCATAAATCAACCCCACAATTAAGTCCAGAATTAACACTCTAGAATTAACTCAGGAACTAACTCCAGTGGATTTTTGTAAATAATTTGTAACTTAGATGGTATGCTAAATAGCAATTTAAGATCTTTGGGAAAGCTGTAGTTTCCATGGAACTTAAAGATGAAGACGTAATTCTGATCATCTGGCTAGGTCCTGTCATGTCACCATTGAGGTTCTAGCTTAAATCATTAATCTTGGTGTAGGGGAGAAGCTGAGTGCAAAATAGCATGATACCAGCCACGGAAACTCAAGAACTTGGGAAAATTTCTCCCATTCGAGTGGGTGTCATCGGCGTGGGCAATATGGGGCAGCATCATACTCGTGTTCTTAGTTTTATGAAGGACGTGCAGTTGATTGGGGTAGCAGATTTGAATGTCGATCGAGGGATTGACACCGCTAGTAAGTATCGAGTCCGATTTTTTGAAGATTACCACGACCTGCTGCCCCATGTGGATGCCGTGTGTGTGGCAGTACCAACTCGGTTGCATCATGATGTGGGGATGACCTGCCTTAATGCTGGGGTGCATGTTTTGATCGAAAAGCCGATCGCAGCCAGTATTGCCGAAGCAGAATCCTTAGTTAATGCTGCCGCCGCCGCCCAAAAAATCTTGCAAGTGGGACATATTGAGCGCTTTAACCCCGCCTTTGCAGAACTAAGTAAGGTATTAAAAGCCGAACAACTCCTTGCCCTAGAAGCCCATCGCATGAGTCCCTATTCTCAACGGGCTAATGATGTGTCGGTAGTTTTGGATTTGATGATCCATGACATTGATCTACTCCTAGAATTGGCAGCTTCTCCGGTGGTGAAACTAACGGCTAGTGGCAGTCGAGCCGAGGATTCTGGTTATCTAGATTATGTAACCGCTACCCTAGTTTTTGGCAACGGCATTGTCGCTACTCTCACAGCTAGCAAAGTTACCCACAAGAAGATTCGGCGGATTGTCGCCCATTGCCAAAGCTCTTTGACGGAGGCAGATTTTCTTAATAACGAAATTTTAATTCATCGCCAGACTACCGCTAATTGCATGACTGACTATGGGCAGGTACTTTATCGGCAGGATGGTTTAATTGAAAAAGTCTACACCAGTAATATTGAACCCCTCCATGCAGAGTTAGAACATTTTGTCAGTTGTGTCCGGGGGGGAGATCAGCCCTCGGTGGGTGGAGAACAGGCTCTCAAAGCCCTCCGTCTGGCTAGCTCGATCGAGCAAATGGCTCTAGATGGGCAAATCTGGCAGCACCAATCCCCAGAGGAGATATCTATGCGAACTCAAGATAGCAGCATTCTGAGTTATTAACAGTTAGTGAAATCAGATGGCAGGGCGATCTCTCCTCAGTTATTTTTAATTCTTGCTGATGGGTAGGAGATACCTGTTTATTAAGAGAAGTTGACCTTAGAAGTTTACTTCCCAAATTTTCAGGATTATTTTCAGGATTATTTATGAAACTCTCCAGAATTTTCGCTCCTTTATTATTAATATTTTCCCTTTTAATTTCTGGATGTGCGATCGTGGAATCTGGGAATGTGGGCATTGTCTCCAGCTTTGGTAAAGTGCAAGCAGAACCCGTAGAGCCGGGAATTAGTCTGGTGTTTCCTCCCTTACGAGAAATCAATCAATTAAGCATTCGCACGGTCGCCCTCCCCCAAGAATTTACTTCCCTCACGAAGGATTCCCAAAAAATTATCGTGGCAGCTACAGCGACTTTCTCGATCGCCCCCGATGCGGCTCCCCAAGCTTATATCCAGATCGGCAGAAGCGTCCAAGCCATCCAAAACACTGTAGTGCAGCCTGTTCTGCTTTCGGCGGTGAAAAATGTCGTCTCTAAGTACGCCATGACTTTTATTATCGAAAACCAAGCCACCGTTGCCACAGAGATCAAGCAAGATATTATCAAACAGCTACAACAGGCTGGCTATATTAATTTTCAAGATTTTAATGTCACAGGTTTTATTCTTGATCCCGATGTCCAAAAAGCTGTAGAACAAAAGCAGATTGCCATCCAAGAACAGGAACGGAAAAGAACTGAATTGGTTACTGCCGGAATTGAAGCGGAAAGACTCAAGGCACTGGATTCAGCCCTCACGGAGCGGATTTTGATGAAGCAGGCGATCGACAAATGGGATGGCAGTTCTTTGGTTCCCCCCACAGCTACAGGACAATCTAATATCCTATTAGGTAAATAGGGCAGCGACTAATAGATATTTTGTAGAGCATTATGCAGAGGTGTATTTAGATAGTTTATGGAGAGTTTATTGAAAAGTTCATTGCAGGGTTTGAATGTTTATTTAGTCGGGATGATGGGGGCGGGAAAAACCACCGTAGGCGAATTATTAGCGCAAGAATTGGGTTATAAATTCTTTGATACGGATACTTTAATTACGCAAGTCAGTAAGAAATCTATTAGTGATATTTTTGCGGAGGAGGGGGAAGCAGTATTTCGCTCGATCGAGTCCCAAGTCCTAGGAGAAATTTCTAGTTATACTCGGCTGGTGGTGGCTACCGGGGGAGGGATTGTCACGATACGCCAAAACTGGAGCTATCTCCAACAGGGTTTAGTAGTCTGGTTAGATGCGCCGATTTCTCTGCTGTTGGAACGTTTACAGAGCGATCGAACTCGCCCCCTGCTACAAACCCCGAACCCAGCCCAACGTCTCCAAGAAATTTTTGCTCAAAGGCAAGTGATGTATGCCCAAGCTGATCTGAAGATTTCCCTTAATGAGTTGCAAACCCCAGCTATAATAACTACCAAAATTGTCGAGTTAATCCCCACAGTTCTCCGTCAACCCAACTCAAATCCTCCTAAAAATAACTTGAATTAACTCCTTCGTAGTTCCGACTTTAGTCGCTCTTAATTATGATTAGAAATTTAGTTATTAGCACCCTTGAAAATATAATTTTAGAGGGCTAAAGCCCGACTACGAGAGTGAAGTTTTTTGATATTGATGGTGTAATAAAAATCTCTTTGTTTTTTTATGGTTTTTGAAATATTACTTTGAAATATTATGATAATGATAATTTTTGATATTGATTGTGTAGTAAAAATCTCCTAATTTTTTTTATAATTTTTGAAATATTATGACAATGGTAATTTTTGATATTGATGGCGTTGTTCGAGATGTGGGTGGATCCTATCGTCGAGCCTTGGCAGATACGGTGGAGCATTTTACCCAAGGGAAATATCGCCCGACCCCAGAAGATATCGATCGCCTCAAATCAGAAGGCACATGGAATAACGACTGGGAAGCCTCCCAAGAATTGATTAAGCGCTACTTGCAATCTCACCCCCCAGAAATCCCCAAGGATAATCCAGATAACTCACCAGTTACCTACCCAGAAATCGTCCAGTTCTTTCAATCTCGCTACCGAGGCTCAGACCCCGAAAACTGGAATGGCTATATTTGCTCAGAGCCGCTATTGGTGGAGCCAGCTTATCTAGAATCCTTAACCCAAGCCGGAATTAAATGGGGATTTTTTAGTGGAGCCACTAGGGGATCGGCAGAATTTGTTCTCACCAAGCGTCTAGGCTTAAGCTCTCCAGTTTTAGTGGCGATGGAAGATGCACCGGGCAAACCAAACCCCACTGGACTATTCCAGACTGTCGCTATCCTCGCAGATCAAACTCCCCATCTAGCTTCAAATTTAGACCCAAATCCCGAACCAGTAATTTACCTGGGGGATACTGTGGCGGATCTGTACACGGTTAATCAGGCTCGGCAGCAACAACCCGCCAGAACTTGGATTGGTGTGGGAATTTTACCGCCCCATGTCCAAACTACCCCAGCCTCTGCCCAAATCTATGCCCAAACCCTGGAAACTGCTGGAGCGGCGATCGTCCTTGAGAATATGCAAAAATTAACGCCTGAGATCATTCAATCCCTAATCATGGCTAACCCACAGATTTCTGAATAATCTTTAATTACAGCATTTTGTGTTCAGATAACCACATTCAACTAATTACTTTTACTCCACCAGAGTTAAATTTTGTCACCCAGATTTCTAGATCAGGCTCCGGGAGAGCAGCCTTGAGTTGCCTTTGGAGTTCTTCTCCCTGCTGTTGGCTGCTACAGAGAGCAAAGACCGTGGGGCCAGAACCAGACATCATGACTCCAGAGTTGGGGAAACTTTCTAGGGTTTGCCGGAGTTTGGCTACTTGGCTGTGGGCGGGTAAAACCACTTTTTCAAGGTCGTTGTAGAGGGATTTCCCTAAGCGATCGAGGTCTTGGTGGGCGATTGTCTGTAGCAGGTCTGTCTCTGATAATTTTGTTTTCCGAGCAGCTAGAGCTTGGGAATCGGGGGGATAGGTATGACTAAATTGCTGGCGATAGGTTTGGTACGCCCAAGCGGTAGATACGGCTAAACTTCGATACTTGGCAAGGAGAACGTAGATTTCTGGGGGAGTGACCAAGTTATCAAGGGTTTCGCCTCTGCCTGTGGCGATCGCCGTGCCACCGCTAATACAAAAAGGCACATCAGAACCAATCCCTGCTCCCAACTCTTGCAACTGGGGCTGAGTTAAACCCAAATCCCAGAGGAGATTTAAGCCGACAATTACAGCCGCCGCATTACTGGATCCCCCTGCCAACCCCGCCGCTACAGGGAGATTTTTCTCGATCGTGATCTCTACCCCTCCCCATTGGGCAAAGGCAGCAGGGAATTTTGCCACCATCAACTCGGCAGCCTTGAACGCAAGATTATCTTTATTGAGGGGGACTTGGTTATGGTTGCAGTGGAGCCGGATTGCCTCGGTACTCAGGGGTGTGATCGTGACAATATCACTCAGTTCTATGCTCTGGAGAATCATCGCCAGTTCGTGATAACCATCGGGTCGATCGCCGAGAATTTCTAAATGTAAATTAATCTTGCCCGGAGCAGCTAAAGAATAGGAACGCATGGTGTCAAAAAAACTATATTAACTAGACCTTAATTAGCCAGATTAAATCTAACCAAATTAAACCTAACCAGATTAAATTAATCCTTATGTAGCAGGTTACTGAGTTGTACCCATTGGCTCACACTGAGGTCTTCCGCACGGCATTGAGGATTTAGTTCTAATTGTTCCAGAATTTGGCTCAATTGATCCCGTTCGCAAATAGATTGGAGATTGTTACGAAGCATTTTCCGCTTGGCAGCAAAGCCCAACTTCAGTAGTGTTTCTAGGTATTGGGGGTTGGTGGCAGCAACTTCTAGGGGACGGGGATAGAGGCGGACAACGGCGGATTCAACCTTGGGGGGTGGTGAGAAGGCACTGGCTGGCACGGGGGTAATTAGTTCACAGGAAGCTAAGTATTGGACACGGACTGATAAGGCTCCAAAGGCTCTGGAACCGGGGCGGGCGTAGAGGCGATCGGCAACTTCTTTTTGGACAAGGAGGACGATCGATTCATAGGGACGGGGGTTAGGTTGGGCGATCGTCCCCAAAAGTTTTTCAATAATTGGGCCTGTGATATTGTAGGGAATATTGGCGACTACTTTATTAGGCTGTTGAAATTGAGATAAACCCACTAGTTGAGAGTCCACATCTAATTCTAAAAAGTCCCCTTGTAACAATAAAAACTTATCGGCATTGCGAAATTTTTTCACTAGAAATTCACACAAATCTCGGTCTAGCTCTACGGCTAAAACTGCGGCAACTTGATGAATTAATTGACTAGTCAAAATTCCTGTGCCGGGCCCAATTTCGAGGATGCGATCGCCAGATTTGAGTTGAGCCGCCGTCAGGATTTTCGCTAAAATCTTGTCATTTTTGAGCCAATGTTGGGCAAATTTCTTCCGAGCTTGGGGATAAGTAGCCATATAATTATAATTACAACAAATAACTTAAAATAAACAGCTAATCATCGGCTGCTTTTACTAAAAAATCTTGGATATTACGAACAACATGGGGCTGATTAATATACTCATTAGCTACCCGGACTAAATTATTTAAATTATCATCACTAGCATCATCTATTTTGTTAGTAATTGCAACAGAAGTATCTCGATCGAGCCTAAATTGCAAGCGTAAGTAATGATCTCTATCGGTGACTTGTGCAGCAACATAATCATTAATATCTGAAGAAGCATCAATTAAGACATTCGAGATTGTCGTAGCCCAGTTGAGAATGCCCCAACGTTCAGCTTGTTCCCAAGGAATAGATTCAGTAAATAAACCCGTACCTACAGATAAAACATAGATATCTTCGAGAGCATGACCGAGCCGAAGAGCTTCAGCGATCGCACAGGCAGCAGGGTTGTTTGCGCCCACGCCACCATCAATCAGTGAGTATTCTACGGTTAAGCTATAGGCAGAAGTATGGTTAGGAATTACTTCCCAAGGATGAGCAATTAAGGCTACCTGCTCCTGCCTTGTTTGTAAGAAATTACTAACTTCTCGAATTTGTCCTGCGCCCCGTCCGGCAATAATTTCTACCTGCATTTTATTGTAGGGATCAACATTTAATATTTCAGCAAAAGAAATACTATTACTCGTCGCCCTAGCAACGCTTCCTCCTTCTTTTCTAGTGAGACGATGGGCTGGAAAAAATGTCGGAGCAGCAGCCGAACAAACGCAGGCTTCCCACAACGGAAGATCGATAAAACGACTCCGCCAATTCTTAAAAAATATGGGGCTTCTACTGAGGGTATCGTAGGCAGTAATTAATAGCTTGGGATAGGGAATATCTGATATTTTTTTATTTCCAAATTGACCTTGGAGAACTTTGCTTAAACCATCGGGAGAATGCTTGGGTCCAAGGATGCCATAGCGGAGAGCTACGGGGATTCTTTTGGGAGTAAAGAGTTTAGTATAGGGGAAAATAGTTAAACCATTTTGGGCGTATAAATTAATTAATTCTTGAGGAGAATTCCCATTACCAATCCCTCCTGCTAAAATGGCTCCCGTAGAAGTTCCGGCAACTAAATCAAAATATTCTTGAATGGGTTTACCGATCGCCCTCTCTAGGGAAGCTAGCATAGTCGCACTAACGATTCCCCACATACCTCCACCATCTAAACTCAGAATCCTAAATTTCATAAATAAATTTCATAACTATAATTTTCAAATATTAGCGACTTCTGGTAATTTCTAATTTGATACTGCCAGAAAAATCAGGAATTGGGGGCGAAACTTTGACTAATCGAACTTGGACTTTATCTACAGATTCGGTTTCTAAAATTTTGGTGGCGATCGTCTCTACTAATTTTTCAATGAGGGCAAATTTACTCTGCTCTACAATAGTTTTTACGGTTTCTATGACGCGCCGATAATCTAAAGTATCTTCGAGGCGATCGTTTTGGGCAGCCAGAGATAGGTCTAGCCAAAATGCGAGGTCAACCTCAAACCATTGCCCCAAAGTCTGCTCTTCTGAGAAAAAGCCAGTATAGCCATAGCAACGAATCCCAGTAATTTCTAATTTATCCATTAATTTAACTACGCCATAGATACAAGTTGGATTTTACTACAGAAAACGGCTTAGATATTAGATAGGTATAAGAATTGACAAGTATGAAATTTTACAAATCTGGATTAGGGGCAAAATTAAGGTCGGTATTGACAACAAAATTTAGAAAATTTCTAGGGCTGGGGTTGATGATTTTGGTAGTTAATTTGGGTATGACTGGCTGCGGGATTAGTGCGAGATTTCCTAGCGATCGAGTAGTAGCAGGGGCGATCGCTATGCAGATTTCTCCTACCTATAGTCATCTCAGCCAAAAATTATCCCAGCCTAACCCCAATATTGAGATTAGCAAGGTGCAGGTCAAAAGCATTGTCACGATCGTTGTCGAAAAGTTGCCTACTTATCATCTCCAAGGAGTTTACAACCTGACCTTAAAATTACCGCTCCATGAATTCACAGAAAATCAATCCTTTGATCTCTATGTGCAACAACAAAGACAAAATAAATCATGGCGGCTCTTAATTCCTGAAATCTCTGGCAACTCATCTCTTCAATCATCGTCTGAATTGTTTCTAGACCAGCTTCCAAATTCTAAGAATATTATCTGGCATAGTTATTTAATTAAACCATCTTAAATTTCATCTGTTTTTTGTGGGTCTTAATTACTAAGATCAGGAAAATCAACATCGGGAAGATTGATTAGTTCTGGGATTGACCAAGTTTGATAAATTGCGAGGAGTTGTGATTCAATATCGGTGGATTTTTGAGAGAGATAGCTCAGGGTGAATTCTACTAATTCAGTTAATCTTTGAATTTCTCGATCGTCCAGCAGTATCCCTGTTTCTCCCAAGGAAATTACCTTGACTGGTTGATTTTCAGAATTCAAAAGTAAACCTACAGAAGATTTCGTGTGGGCATTTTCATCATTGATGAGATACTTACTTCTGATATTTTGAAAGTGATTAAAACTAGAGTTAAACTCCGGTTGATCTCGGAAGACTTTAGTTTTGTCTAGCATAATTCTGTCTTTGCTAGGATTGAAAACCTTGAAATATAAAGACAAGCTAGCAAATCCCATTGCCCTACTCAGTTCTAGGGAAATTTGAGAATTATTAATCTCTAAAAGATTTTGAAAGTGATCGAGAATTGCCAAACATTGCTGCAAATCTGCCTGATGGAGCCGGAGAGATTTGAGCTGCCGCACCATCGGGTGTTCAATTTTTTTAATAACTTTACTAGTCTCTTCCTGCACGATAATCCCCACTAATAAACATCTATTTGCAAATCTACTTTAATACCAAATCTGGTTTTATCAATGTATTTATATAGAGCGGCTAAAGCCGTTACTACAAGAGTAGAGTTAGCTATGATACCCAGATTTGGGATAAGAATCTATTTAAGAACCTAGTATTTAACGCCAATTATCCCAAGATTCGTTGAGGATAGAAGTATTAGGAAAAGCTGTGTAATTGCCTTGTTGATTGAGAATTTGCTGTAACTCTGTCAGCAGGGGTTCTGCTTGGGGCAGATCATCAACCAATTGGTAGGGCATTACGCCTTTTTTCAGGGCAAAATCTACCGTCGCCGCCGTCGCCGCCCCCACCGACCATTCAAAACTGTGGACTCGATAGGCAGCAGCAGCAATCTGACTCGTAGCAATACTCTTCCCACCCACGAGAAAATTATCTAGCTTTTGGGGAATCATGGCTCTGAGGGGAATTTGGAAAGGATAGGTTTGGCTTTCCCCTTGACGCTTACCGGGAAATTCGTAGTTACCGGGAGTTTCTGGAGGACTGAGAACCATGCAGGGATGAAAATCAATGTTGTAGTGTCCAATCCCCACGGCATCAGGGAAGATGCTCGATCGATCCCGTCCCCGAATTTCATCTGGTACTCCCGGCGCAATCAATCTATTCAACATATCCCAACCCCCCAAAGCAACTCCCAAGGTTCTTTGAGTTTGCTCATCAAGGGACTGGCGATAAACTTCGTCTTCGTAGGTACGGCGGGAAATATCAATTTCTGTGACTGCAAAGCCTTGATCATAGCCCCAACTGGGACGACCAATAATTCTCCTGCCTTCCCGCATGTAGGGATATTTTGATAAACCGTGGACGGTGCCCATGGGCGAATCTAGCCCAGCTAACAGGCGATTATTGAGGTTTGGAGTTTTTACGCCATCCCCCAGTTGGGAGTCGGTGGTTCCAGAGACTAGCCAATGGAAAAAACCAAGGGAAGATAGTTCTCCATGGAAGAGGGTTTCAGTACGGAGTCCGCCCATCCAGCCACCGGGTTGGAGTTGTCCCATTGCTGCTAGTTGGTCATGGGTGTAGATTAAGTTATCGGCAGCGGTGCCGGGGCGGTAGTCATTGCCCCAAGTCCAGTTTTGCATGGAAATATCTCCGGGCTGCACCGCAGTATAGCCAAAGTTACCAAATCTCACTACAGGAGCCGTGCGCCAACTGGGATGCCAAATCCGACGGTAGGTAAACAATAAGCCAAAGTCGGCAAAGCGTTCTGCTTCGTAGCTATAGTAGGGGGCGTAGCGATCGTAAAAACTGGGTAGAGGATTAGCTTGGGGTGTCTCCGTGGCTTCCATGGCAAAGGTGTAGGTAAAGCCTTGGGTGCAGTAGGGGAAACTGGTATCTAGGGGCGAAGAGGGTTCTTCCCACGATCGAGGGTCAATCCCCAAGCGATAGGGAACATCTGCAAGAGCTACTAATTCCCCAGTTTCCGTAGCATCCACCACATACCAGTTGGGCAGTCTAGTTTGTTCTAGGTCTTGCTCTGGACCTTCTCTGTCTGGTTGGTTGGGGACAAATAAAATAATTGTTTTTGTGAACTGGTCGGAATTTTCGTAGCTAAAGCTATCTTCGATCGTTTGCGATAGGGGTTTTGTATTTAGGGGGAGGCTGCCGGGGATGGGCTGATGTTGAATCCCCACTACAGAATTGATGAAGTTACCCTGTTGATTAATGCTTAAATCTTTAATTACTGTATTCGGGAGCCAATGGAGAGTACCGTTGCCCTGTTGAGCGGCTTCGTTGATAATTTCTGCCAAAACCTGATGACCATCACCGGGGAGAAAACAGGAAGTGCTGACCCAACAACCGCCGGGATTTGGTTTGTCGTAAAACTTGAGGATGCGATCGCGAAATTTTAGATAGCCCCTGGGGAAAAAACGCTGCTCCCGTTGGGTTGTCCGTTCATCTAGAGCCGAGGTTCCCTGAGAGGAAATTTGACCGCCGATCCAGTCGGTAATCTCTGTTAAACAAACTGTCCTGCCAGCTAATAAACTTTCGTAGGCCGCCGCCGCCCCGGCTAATCCGCCCCCAGCAACCAGTAGGTCACACTTGATCGTTCGATCGATCCTTGGTGGAGTCGCCTGCCGAGCTGGGGTGACTGCTAGGGCTGCGGTGGAGCTGAAAGCACTAGGAACAAGGGTAATTAACAGGGAAGCGATCGAGATAATTGATAATTTAATCTTTCTCTGAAGTCGGGTACGCCTTGCCCCTCGGCTTTGAGAGTCCCGGTTTTTATTTTGCGTAGGTTTTAGTTGATGCGGATGATCAGTTTTATTAGATTGATCAGCTTGAATTGGATGACGATTTATCAGCATTGAAAAAAATCACTTAGACATTAGGTGTTGAGGAAGGTATTGAGGATTAGTTACTAAATCCATCCTCTGAAGAGAATTTGAGGGGAAGCTTGATTATAAACTCCGTGCCTTCTCCTAGGGTAGAACTCCAATCTAATACTCCTTGATGACGCTTGGCAATGATTTGATAGCTAATCGATAGCCCCAAGCCCGTGCCTTTGCCAATAGGTTTGGTTGTAAAGAAGGGGTCAAATAGTACAGGTCTGGCACTTTCAGGAATACCCGTGCCATTATCAGCAATCCGGATCAATAGCCATTCTCGATCGAGCATTTGAGTTTGAATGGTGATGGTCGGTGGTGCGTTTTGGGGGGTACTTTCTGGATTGACTACTGGACTAGAAACTAGCTCAAAAGTTTCAGGTTGGGCAACATTGGGTAAATTTCTTCTAGCGGTCAAAGCATCGATCGAGTTGGTCAATAAATTCATAAATACTTGATTAACCTGCCCCGCCAAGCACTCCACCATGGGCAGTTGACCATAATCTTTGACAATTTGAATTTCTTGGTGATTACCCTTGGCTTTGAGTTGGCTTTGGAGAATCAGCAGCGTACTATCAATCCCTTCATGGATATCAACTTCCTTGGCTCCCTCCTCATCCATCCGCGAAAAATTCCGTAAAGACAAGACAATTTTCTGAATGCGATCGGCCCCCAATTTCATGGAATGTAAAATCTTGGGTAGATCTTCTAAGAGAAACTCCAACTCTTCTTCATCACTATTATTAGCTACTTCTGGGACTGGATGGGGGTAATGCTGGCGATAAAGTCCCACCAAATCCATTAAATACTGGACATAGCTTTCCACATGGGTCAGATTCCCATAGATGAAATTTACCGGGTTATTAATCTCGTGGGCAACTCCCGCCACTAATAATCCCAAGCTGGACATCTTTTCGGTTTGGACAATTTGGGCTTGGTTTTGGCGTAACTGCTTCAGGGTTTCACTAAATTGGCGGGCTTGAGCCGCCGCCGCTTCCGTCAGAGCATGAACTTGGGCAGAGGTTTCTTCTACCTGTTCTTGGAGTTGTTCACATTGGTTTTCTAGAGCTTGGCGATCGCTCACCACCTGTTGCAGTTCCACTGTTTTCGTCTGGAGCCGGGCATTTAGTTCATTAACAATACTCTGCCAACACTCCCGTTGTCCTTCTGGTAACAAATCACAGGTACTCATATCAAGGGGTAGAAACTCCTGAACTTGATGATGTTGATATCTTCCACCCATAACTCTGACCTCCGTTGGGTTCCATTAACCCCGTGATTTTATATTTTCTTAAGATTTGTATGGACACGATCGCCTACTTAAGATTCAATCCCGCAACTTAGGCAGGAATAGAAAGCAATTCTTCGCTGTCTTGGTAAGCTCCATAGTCATTCGGGTCTAGACCGTGGGGAAACTGGGTAGCACAGTCGTAGATCGATCGAGCCAAATTCACACCCGTAAACTGGATATCCCGGAAATCCGCCCCTCGCAAGTCTGCTGCTTGTAACTTCACCAAATTCAAAACTGCCAGCCGGAGATGGGCATTACTCAAATTTGCTGCGGTTAAATCGGCTCCCGTCAAGTTGGCTCCGTTTAATTTCGCCTCACTGAGGTTGACCCCCGCCAAATCCGCCTGCTGCAAGTCCACACTATTTAGATAAGCCCCCCGGAGTTTCACCCCGTTCAAGGTCGCTCCCTGGAAATTAGCCCCGCTTAATCTTGCCCCGCTCAGATTTGCCCAACTGAGGTTTGCTCCCCGCAGATTTGCACCCCGCAGATTAATGCCCCGCAAATCCGCTCCACTCAAGTTCACCCCTTCGAGATTAGCTTCCCGTAAAGTTACCCCGGCTAGATTTGCCCCACTCAGCTTGGCTCCCCGGAGATTTGTCTTCACCAAACTCGCCCCATGGAGATTAGCTTTATTCAAATCCACTCCCATCAAATTGCCATAACAGAGCTTGGCAAAACTAAGATTAGCTCTTTGCAGAAAGGCTTGGGTCAGGTCGATCGCCGTCAGATTTGCCCGGCTGAAATTAGCAGAAACTAGGTACGCTGCTGGCAGGACTGCCTTGGTTAGGTTTGCTCCTGTTAATAAAATCTCGGCAAGATTTACTCCCGGTAGATTGATTTGAGCTAGGTTGACACTCCCAAAGTCTCTTTTACCCGATAAATATTGCTCAAGGAGATCATAGTCATACATCTCGCACCTCCAAACTCTGGTCAGATTTTTTGCTAATTTCGATCCAATTCCCCACCAGAAGATATTTCTACGCAACTTTCGCTAATTCTCTAAATTTCCTAATCTAGGCAATACCACCTTTGCTCTAGGAAACCTGCATTCACCAATTATCTGCGGGGCTATTCTTACATTTTCCCTTAGGCGGGGCGTTTATCTCATTTTTTGTAAAATTGAATACATTTCTTAATGAAACGCTCACAAAATTTAATCCGCAAACATCTTCATCTGTGCGTTAAAAAGAGCTTGATTTGGAATATCGACAAAATCATCCCCAAAAGCCCTATGGCTGATATCAGGTAGATTTTTAATTAATTTTCTTGGACTGATTGTAACTGGGGCGCTAGGATTCGAACCTAGGAATGGCGAGACCAAAACCCGCTGCCTTACCACTTGGCGACGCCCCATTAAGCTCATGGGTATTGAATCAAAAGCTTTGAATCAACATTAACTATATTAGCAGAAAGACTCTGGGTTTTGTCAACTAAAATTTAATTATTTTTCAGACTCTAACTGTGTTCGATGACCTTCCCTCGAAAGACAATGTACTGGTAGATATTGTAGAAAAGCATGATGGGGATCAGGAAACCGATGAAAATAATCATGAATACTAAGGCACTGGGGGAGGCGGCAGCCTGATAGATGCTGATGCTGGTGGGGATGATGTAGGGAAATACGATTAGCCCCAAGCCGAGGAAAGTTAGGAGAAAGAGGAGAATTGTCCAGACAAAGGGAGCTACTTCTGCTTCTCGATCGAGACTACTGAGTAATTGCCAAATAATCACCACACCCACCACAGGAATTACGGCAAAAACATAGACCAGAGGCGGATCAAATAGTTTATCCCTGAGACTCTGAAAGAAAATCGGTGTAATAGTTGTAATCACCATAGCCCCGATTAAAGTGGTCGAGGCAGCAATCTTAGCAGTGCGATAGTGAGCTTTTTGGAGTTCTCCAGAGGTTTTGAGAATGAGATAGGTAGAGCCGATCAACACATAGCCCTGCACCAAGGTCAGAGCCATTAACAGAGATTGCCAAGTCATCCAATCCCACACTGTGCCGACAAAATGCCCCTGAGCATCTACTTTGATGCCAGATAGCACACTCCCCAGAGCCAAACCCTGACAAAAAGCAGCAAGGAAACTACCTACCCCAAAAGCCGTATTCCAGAGTAACTTACGGTTTGAATGTTCCCGAAACTCAAAAGCCACCGCCCGGAAAATTAGACCAAAAATCATCCCCATAATCGGCATATAGAGCGAGCTAAGAATGGTAGCGTAGGCAAGGGGAAAGGCTCCAAACAAGGCTCCACCCATGAGGACTAACCAAGTCTCGTTGGCATCCCACACATTCCCCAAGCTAGTCATGAGCATTGTCCGGCGTTCTTCGTTAGAAGAAGTCAGAGATAGAATACCTACCCCCAGATCAAAACCATCTAGCATGACGTAGAGGAGGAGAAACAGCGCCAGAATGACAAACCAAACCTCTGGTAAAAAATGTTGTAGAGCTTCCATAGTTATTGGTAATTACTTAGTTAATTATTTAATTTCTACGGGACGACGATCGGGCTGTAGCTGGGGTGGAGATAAATCCAAGTCTCCTCCGGGATAGGGTAAATCCAGATCAGGGCCAGCAATGATAATCCGTCTTCCGAAGTAGAAAGTAGCAATCAATAAAATGGTATAGATGACGGCAAAGCTAGTCAGAGAAGCCAGCACAACTCCAGAGGGCAGGTTAGACACCCCATCAGCCGTGCGAATCTGCCCATAGACCACCCAAGGCTGACGACCAACACAGCGGACAATCCAACCAGACTCCACAGCGATATAACCCAGGGGACTAGCCAAAAGCCATGCTCTCAACAGCCATTTTTGGGTGGCGATCGCCTCCGGAGTTAGTTTGCCTCGTAGCCATTGCATCACACTCACCAGCATCAAACCAGCAAGGAAAAAGCCAATGCCACTCATAATCCGAAACGAATAGTAAATCAAACCTACCATCCGGGGGCGATCCTCTGGAGCCCATTCCTTCAGCCCTAAAACTGGCTCACTCAAATTTTGCTTAAACTCCAACACATAGCCCAACCCCTTGGGAATGGTGATCTCCCAGTCATTTTGTTGAGTTTTGTTATTGGGCATTGCCAACAGACTCCAATCCGCCGCTTCTCCTGCCGCACTAGTTTCCCATTTGGCTTCCATCGCCGCTAGTTTACTGGGTTGATATTTATAGACCTGTTCAGCGCTGAGATGACCAATATAAATTTGGAGTGGAGCCACCAGAATTGCTGCCCCAAGGGCAATCCGAAAGGATTTTGTAAAGAAGCTCACGTGACGATCGCTGAGGATATACCAAGCACTGATCCCGCCAATGACAAATAAGGAAGTTTCGAGGGTGGCAAAGAACATGTGCAGGAAACTCTTGAGGGCAAAGGGATTAAGAATTGCTTGGAAATAGTCACTGACAATAAATTTTCCATCAATGAATTTTCCCCCATCTGGAGTTTGGAGCCAAGAGTTTGCCACGATAATCCAGACAGTAGAAAGGTTTGCCCCGAAAGCGACCATGATGGTTGATAGATAGTGAATTGCTGGCGGGACTCGATTCCAGCCAAACAGCATGATGCCGAGAAAACCAGCTTCCAGCATGAAAGCCATGGCTCCTTCAAAGCCCAGAATACTGCCAAAGAAATCTCCAACGGCTTCGGAAAAGGGCGCCCAATTTGTGCCAAATTGAAATTCCATCGGCAGCCCAGAGGCGACACCAATCCCAAAGTTAAGGACGTATAGTTTTGCCCAAAAGCGAGCATGGTGGTAGTAGTCGGGGTTTTTAGTTTTCAGCCACAATCCTTCAACAATTACTAGGTAAACACCCATACCAGTGGTGAGTACAGGCCAGAGCATATGGAAAATTGCTGTCAAAGCAAATTGCATCCGAGACAAGGCTACGGTGTTTGAAAGAAATTCCATGGAGGTTATGAAGATATTTTCTGGTGAATTATCGAGGCGTTATTAGTAATTTATTTTAGTGAATTATTCAAGAGACACCAAAAAATACTAGGGCAAAATCTGGCGATCGCAATTTGCTTATTTCCGAATTTATGAAGGAGGTTCGGGAGTGCTGATCTTTGGTGCAGCAGAGGATTTAAGCACTTGGATAAGCAAATTAATGAATCTAGATTTGATATTGAGAATAAGCCATTAATACTTTTATTTAATCATCTCTCGGAAAGTCTTAAGGTTTGACACATTGTCGTAGATTAATACCTTTTTTAATAGAGAGAAACAATAAAAAAAGAGTTAAATTAATTACATTTTCACTAATTGATCTATTGATTGATTTGCTAGCATCTACTTTAATCTTTGATAGCACACCGGAGCCAATCTCAGGTAAAAAGGTAATGAGAAAACTACTTCCCCCAAAAACCGATCGCAATAAGAAAATGAAATTATCTCTGGGATTAAAACTTTTTAGAAATCTGCTCCTGAGCCTTTTGACTTTGGGACTAGTTTTAGGGATGATAATTTATCAGCCGGAGCCGATCGCCGCCCTTCAGCAAAGATCAGACTTCGATGGTGAGAGTAACCGAATTGTGACTGCTATGACCAATCGCACGCCGATTAATAATATGGATACTACTGAATATCAAGCGATCGCCCTTACTTTGGTTAATCAACTGATTCAAGGAAACTTTGGAGAAGCCTTTGCCAATTTTAGCCCCGCCACGCAGAGAAATGTAACTGTGGAGGAAATTCAGCAGGCGTGGACGGCGATTACTCAGGAGTTGGGGGACTTTCAGGAAATCAAGGAGGTAAACCGCCAAATTCTGGGGGGTAGAGAAGTGTTTGTGGTGGTTTGTCAGTTTGCGAAGGATAGTTTACGAGTGCAAGTAATGGTGAATAGCGATCGACAAATTGCTGGTTTGTATTTTATTCCTGTCCAAGCTACCCAAACCTTTGCCCCGCCTAGCTATGCTGATCCGAGTAAATTTCGGGAAGAAACAGTCCAAATTGGCACAGGAGCAAATCTCCTGCCCGGAACCCTGACTATTCCTAGGGAAGGAAGTAATTTTCCGGTGGTGGTGTTGGTGCATGGATCGGGGCCGAACGATCGAGATGAAACCATCGGGGCAAATAAACCTTTCCGGGATTTGGCCTGGGGTTTAGCTAGTTTGGGGGTGGCGGTGTTGCGCTATGACAAGCGGACTTTAGTTTATCCCCAAGAGTTTCAGGGCAGTTTTACCATCAAAGAGGAGGTGGTGGATGATGCGATCGAGGCGGTGAATTTTCTCCGGCAGTACGCTCAGACTAATCAAAATCTTGCTTCCCTAAATCCCCAAAGTATCTACATTCTCGGTCACAGTTTAGGGGGCTTAATGATTCCCAGAATTGGAGCTAGGGATTCCCAACTTGCTGGACTCATCGCCCTTGCTGCCCCGACTCGCCCCTTGGAAGATTTATTCCTAGAGCAGACTATCTACCTAGTAAACCTCGATGGCACAGTGACACCGGAAGAACAACAGTTAATAGATGGCATTCGGCAACAGGCAGAGGTGATTAAAAATGCTGCTTGGGATCGTGTTCCGGCTAATACACCTTTGTTAGGAGCTACCGTGAGTTATTGGCAAGATTTACAGGGCTATGATCCGGCGATCGCTGCCCAGAGTTTAACCCAAAGATTATTAATTCTCCAAGGAGAACGAGACTATCAAGTGACTATGGCAGATTTTCAAGGTTGGCAAACAGCCTTGGGCGATCGACCAAACGCTACTCTCAAAAGTTATCCCCAACTAAACCATCTCTTCATCCCCGGTACAGGCACTCCCAGCCCCGCTGAATACCAAGTTTCTAGTCACGTCTCAGAAACCGTAATCCAAGACATTGCTGATTGGATTAAAAGACCCTCGCCCTAGACAGGAGTTAAGATCATCAATAGACTTGTTGCTATATAAAAAGTTCTGATTCACTCTGGACAAGTCTCTAGGCTTAGGTCATAGCTTTTTGTCAAACCTAACTTACGCTATTTAATCTCTAGTAACACCTTGGACAACCGGACGAATACCTAAATTGTCATCAAAACTGCCTGCATTGCCATTCCAGTTGAAATCACTGATTCTCAGGTTGATGGAGCCTACTTGGACGATCGGGTTGTAGCGGATAGTGATGCTGTGGGTGCGACGGCGGTACTCAAAAATGTAGTCGGTGCTGATTTGAGCGCCGCTATCGAGGTTGATTGCTGTTTGGAAGCCGATCAGGAAAGGTCCATAGACTTGCTGCACAATTCCGGCACTGAGAACTCTGGTATCAACGAGGCGATCGAACAAAAAGGGCGAATTTCCCTGTTTAATAGTTTGAGAATAGCCGATATTAAAAGCAGTGTAATCACCATAGAGGCGGGAAAGATTGCCAATCTGCCCCTGTAATTCAATTCTGCCAGTTAGGGCTTCTTGGCTGTCTCCATTGCTGTAGCCACTGTATAGCCCGTTCAAAGCCGTATTAATTTGTAAGAAAGGTCTGATGGGATTGGGGGTGTAGCGGAGTCCCTCTTCTCTAGTGGCGGGTAGAGCTTCCCCCTGCCAAATCCGAAATGATCTGCCGAGGGAGGCACTGGCTTGGTAGCGGGTGAGGTTGATCCGGTTATTGGCGCGGACGGGGCTGAGGAGTTGGAGGCGATCGGTCTCCGAGTTGATGTATTGAATGCCGCCTTGGTAGTTCAAGGTGATCCCCGTATCTCCGAGGGGAATTAGGGGCGAAACTAGGACTGCGCCGATACTACTATGGACGGTTTGAAAGCCAAGGGAACCATTAAAGAGTCGATCGCGATAGGTATATTCCAGATTCAAGAAATGGGGATTGACTTCCCCTAGGGTCTGACGGACTCGTAGACTAGCCCGGAGTCGCTCTTCGATTTCGTTGGTGGCAAAACTGGTTAAAACTAAATTCCCAGTTGCCAGAGTAGTCGGACTGAGAACACCTTCTAGATTTGCCACTACCCCAAAGGCTGAGGGACTGAGTAACCCCGCACCACCGATGGTTGCCCTCTGGACAAAATATTGAGGAGTAACAGTGAAAGCAAAGCCGGGTCGATCGATCACCCGAAAACTACGCTGAATAAATAATCCCCCTCGATCGCCATTATCAAACCCCACATCAAAAATAGAAGGACTCTGACTCCGCCGATCCAACACGAGGCGATCGAGGAACAGGGGAACTTCCGTAGATTGATCCAAAACTAGCCGGGCGCGGGTGGCAGTAATTTCGGTAACGTCGGTCTGGGTCTGTTGGACTCTAGCGGTGTCAGCCCTAAGTTCTAATTCCGGCGGTGAAAAAGGGTCGTTGGTAATCCGGACATTGCGCCCACTCCAACCAGTGCTATCAAAATTTAGTTCCTCGGCTTGAAAACGTAAACGGTTAATCATCCCGCCACTCTGGGGTGTACGCAGATTCCCAAAGTCCGTTCCCCCACCAATGATAAAGGAATAACCGCCCCGACTAATAATATTGTCCAAGGGCTGGCGATCGATCACTTCGGTACTAGGTAAACGAGGTAGCCCAACCACAGGATTGTTGTCGATCAGAAAATCTCCCGTAGTAGTTGGCAAAAAGATCTCGCCACTGCTATTGAGTACTGTGCCTTGGTCTTGGACGAAAAAATACTGGAAGCGATCGCCCCGCAGCACCTGAAAACCCCGGCGGAGAACTACATTCCCATTGGCACTCACAAATCGATTGGGGATATTTACCTGCGCTCGATCGGCATTTAACACCGCCTGTTGATATCTCAGGAGGACATTCCCTTCCGCTGTCACCACCTGCCTAGGGATAGAAAATTCCTGTCGATCGGCATTCAACTCCACTACCGGAATTGTGGCTGGGTTCGACGGGGGCTGGGGATTTACACCGGGAGCGGGATTAGGCTCTGGAGTATTACTGGGATTATTTGGATTATTAGCTGGATCAGGAATAACTAGGGAAGGGCGTGGTTCTGGAGGCGGAGCAAGGGGCGGTCTTGGCGAAGTTTGAGGAATATTTGGAGTAATATTCTGAGTAATATTTTGAGCAACTCTTGGACTGACACTGGGATTAACAATCTGGGTAGCATTCTGATTAATGCTTGGGGCAAGATTTTGATGAATCTGAGAAATGTTCTGGTCAGTAGGAACACTCACTGGAGGTGCAGCTATTAGAGAACTTGGTGATCCTTCAAAAACCTCCCTGCCTGTGATGGGTTCCCCTAGGGTATTCGCTCTGGTGCTAAACTCCCATCCTCCCGAAAATTCTGGGGGAGAAACATTGGCATTACTAGCCGAAAATCCCGAAAATTCTGAGGAAGAAACGGGGGTATTGTTACTAGGAATTTCCGTAGCTGCCCTAGGTGTATTAACTATCCTAGCTACGTCAATACTAGCGTTATCAACTACGTTAACTACATTAACTACATTTTCGATCGCGATCGGTGGGTTGAGCGGAGGAACCGTATAGGTCATAACGCGTATTTGTAACCATCAAAGTGGCGGGAATTAACTTGTTTCACTTACTTAACTTGTTTCACGTGCGTAATTCCCCACCAGCATAGCTACTCCCTACTCCATATCCCGACGTTTTGGGTTCCGAGCGGGGTCACTGGACAAAAAGCCAAAGATAAATAAACTAGCAAAAATACCAACAACGATATAAACAGCAATTTTTAGAGTCAACATAGGTTTCTTAGGGGTAAATTTGTTAAAAATTTGACAGCATCCTTATCATACTGGACAGGGGAATCTGACTCAAGATATTCCGCCCTTGGTTTCCCAGTTCAGGAAATTATTGGAGCTTCAGGAATTTTTCGAGGGCAGCAATCATTTGAGGCGGCCAACGGCGATTTACTTCTAGCCAAGTGAGGTTGCGATAGCGGGGATCCAAGCCCAAGGCGGCTACCCAGTTACTTTCTGCTTCTCCTTGCTTGCCCGTACTCCACAGCACAGCAGTGAGCGCCGCCCGGACATCTGCAAACTGGGGATACTTACGGACAAGATTCCGCATGGTTTGTAAAGATTTGTCGATGTCACCAATTTCGTAGAGAGCAAGGGCGTAGTTGGCGCGGGCAAAGGCAAAATTAGGGGCGAGTTCTGTGGCTTTTTGGTAGTAGTCGATCGCTTCCTGCCATTTTCTCTGTCCGGCGTGGGCATTACCGAGATTGTTGTAGCCCATGGCATCTTGGGGGTCAAGCTCTAATACTTTGTGATAGTCGGCGATCGCCTTGTCCCATTCTCCCAAACCTTCCCAAGCCGTCCCCCGATTGAGATAGGGATCCGTAGCCGTAGGAGCCAGCATAATCGCTTGATTAAAATCCTCGATCGCACTCTCTAGCTGATTTTGGCTAACTTTGGCATTACCTCGATTACTCCACATCGCCGGATTTTCTGGAAATTCTTCAATCAAATCTGTCCAGTAACTCTCGGCTTGAGCAAATTTTCCCTGCTCTGTGAGGGCAAACGCCTTCTGGGTTAGTTCGTTCCCGGCTTGAATCTGCTCTTCGGTATAAACGCTGGAGTTGGTGGTGGAGTTGGCAAAGGCTGGATAACCAGACCAAAGGCTACTTAACAATACGAGAGCTAGGATCACGCACAGTTGCCAAATTTTGCCTATCTTTTTAAATTTACTAACTCTTTGAATCTTGTTGACCATAACTAGTATTGTAGGCAGTTTTTGCAAGAAATCGACCGAGGATAGTTACGACTTTAGTTGCCAAGCAACCTTTTTCAGACATCCTCAGCTAATTACTCAAATGCTTTCGGGCAGCATCGGTGACAATTCTACCTCTGGGGGTGCGTTGAAGATAACCAATCTGTAAGAGGTAAGGTTCGTATACTTCTTCGATGGTTTTCACGTCTTCCCCAGTGGCAGCAGCAAGGGAATCTAAACCCACGGGGCCACCTTTGAAATTATCAATCATGATCTGCAAGAGGCTGCGATCGGTCCAATCCAACCCCAAGGGATCCACTTCCAATAGTTCCAGAGCCTCCACAGCCACTTCTTGAGTAATTTTGGTGCTAGTTTCGGAAGCTTGGTGGACTTGGGCATAATCCCGGACTCGTTTTAAGAGGCGATTGGCAATCCGGGGAGTTCCCCTCGATCGACGAGCAATTTCCTCGGCTCCCTCTGGGGTGACTTCCACAGGTAAAATTCTCGCAGTCCGTTGAACGATCGTCTGGAGTTCGGCTAAATCATAAAATTTTAGGCGCTGGATCAAACCAAATCGATCGCGCAGGGGAGAACTCAAAGCCCCCACCCGGGTAGTTGCGCCCACGAGGGTAAAGGGAGGTAAGGGCAGGCTGCGAATTTTGGCACTTTGTCCTTTGCCAATGGTGATATCTAGGCGAAAATCTTCCATGGCTGGATAGAGTAACTCCTCCGTCATCCGGCTCAAGCGGTGAATTTCATCAATAAATAAAATATCCCCCGCCGTGATTTTCATTAACAATCCCACAATATCTCTGGGTCTTTCTAGGGCTGGAGCCGAGGTGATTTGGCAGTTGGTTCCCATTTCCGTGGCAAGAATTACTGCCATAGTCGTTTTGCCCAAGCCCGGTGGCCCGTAGAGGAGTAGATGATCCAAGGGGTCATTTCTGCCCTGAGCAGCGGCGATCGCAATCTGCAACACACCCTTCAAGTCCTTTTGACCAATATAATCCTCAAGGCGTTGGGGGCGAATTTTCTCTTCTTGGGGATTTTGGCTCTGCTGCTGATCTCCTTGATTACCTTTGATTAAAATACTTTCTTCTCCCTGCTGTTCCTCGATCGTCGCTGCCCCTTGGAGTAAATCTCGATGGGAGGAATTCTTGCCAGCAGGTTTTGCCCCAGAAACCCTCGCTTTTTTGGGTGGTTCTCCAGAATTAGTAGGCTGGGGACGAGAAGAAATAATTGCCATAGGGACTGTTAAGATGACTAGATATATAATTCAATATCTATAATTCTATGTTGGCAAAGCGGATATTACCCTGTTTGGATGTGAAAGCGGGGCGGGTGGTGAAGGGGATTAATTTTGTGGATCTGCGGGATGCTGGGGATCCGGTGGAACTAGCCCAAGTGTATAACGAAGCCGGAGCTGATGAACTAGTATTTTTGGATATTACCGCCACCCATGAAGACCGAGGCATTATTCTTGATGTGGTGCAACGTACTGCCGAGCAGGTATTTATTCCCTTAACTGTGGGGGGAGGGGTGCAATCTCTGGAAAATATCAAGGATTTATTAAGAGCCGGGGCGGATAAGGTCAGTATTAACTCGGCGGCTGTCCGGGAACCAGAATTGATTAATCGATCGAGCGATCGCTATGGAGCGCAATGTATTGTGGTGGCGATCGATG
>JAIMKT010000016.1:5228-30104 GCA_020692245.1 Microcoleus sp. GA_180221_E-2-1-MAG-45_12 | reverse complement strand
ACCCCGAAAATCCGGGTTGGGATGTCTACGTCCGGGGCGGTAGAGAAAATACAGGCTTAGATGCCTTGCAATGGGCGATCGAAATGGCCGATCGAGGTGCTGGGGAAATTCTTCTTACTAGTATGGATGCCGACGGCACAAAGGCGGGGTACGATCTGGAACTCACGAGACAAGTTGCCGAAGCGGTGCAAATCCCGGTGATTGCCTCTGGGGGAGCTGGAAATTGTGAACACATTCACCAAGCCCTCACCACCGGAAAAGCCGAAGCCGCCCTCCTTGCCTCCCTCCTCCACTACGGCGAATTAAGCATTGCAGAAATCAAAAATTATCTCCAAGCCCAAGCTATTCCTACCCGCCAGTACGCAGTCTCTTAGAGGAAAATTTCATGGTATTTATTTTTGTAACAAATGATGCGGTATTTCTCTGGATGGGCAGATATAATTCTAGCCATTAGATTATTGAAACTAAAATCATAATCATCATGAAAAATAATCGTCTCCTCACAACTGCTCTAGCGGCAACTACCATCACTTCGACCGTTTTCTTTGCTTCCTTAGCCAGTGCTGCCCCCTGTGGTTTCTTCAAAGGTAAGGATATGCCATCTACAGAAACTAATTCTCCCTCTACTCTGCTAACTAACAATCAAATCAGCCCCAAAGGTAACAATTTTAATATTATCGGTATTAGTGCTGCTCTGGGATTGGGTTTATTGGGAACTGGAATGCTTTTGAAAAAACGAGTCGATCGCCGTTCTGCTGGTCTAGCTACTGATTCGGCTGTCACCCCAGAAGCCCCCGCAACATCTGGATCTGAGTTTCCTGAAATCAGCGAGTTCCCCATTTTTGTACCTGCTGAAGCTCTGGCTACCAAAGCAGAAAGCAAGGAAGATTTAACGGCTATTTACTAGTAGATTAGTTGATTAGTCGATCGAGCCTAAAGAGCTTATCTCAATTCTGAAAGCTCAAGGTCAAATTTTCTCCTAAGTGTTTTAAGGTTTATTTTGTCAAAAGAGCCGGGGCTTCCTAGATATTTGAGTTTACTAATTCTCAAAAATTCTTAGGGAATCTCGGCTTTTAATATTGGGGAAAGCTAGAGAGAGTCGATCGCTACTATTCCCTAAACCAAATGCTCCGATTCTAGGCAACAAGGCTCCTGGCCATTACCAATTTCAATCTGGATCGTTGTATGAGCAATGCCAAACTTTTGGCGTAGGTGATCAGCTATCTGGGTCAAAAAATCATCACCGGGATGTCCGGCTGGCATGACTAGGTGGACAGTTAAGGCAGTTTCCGTCGTACTCATAGCCCAGATATGCAAGTCGTGAATGCGGGTAACTTCCGGTAGTTCTGTTAAAAACATGCGTACAGCTAAAGGCTCAATCTGCTCAGGAACCCCATCTAGGGAAAGGTTGAGAGCATCTTTTAGTAAATCCCAAGTGCCGATCACCACTACTGCCACAATTACTAAACTAATCAACGGATCAAACCAGAGCCAACCTGTAGTTAAAATAGCAATCCCCGCTAGTACCACCCCTAGGGAAACTAAGGCATCTGCTGCCATGTGCCAAAAAGCTGCCCGGATATTTAAATCTTCCTGCCGTCCCTTCATAAATAACCAAGCTGTCAGGGTATTAATCACCACCCCGATCGCTGCTACCCAGATTAAGGTGATACCGGGAACAGGGCGGGGGTTTTGGAGTTGTTGCAGAGCCTCCCAAGTGATTACCCCCATGGCTAACATTAGGAGAAGAGAGCTTAATAGCGAGGCTAAAATTGAAGAACGTCGCCAACCATAGGTATAGCGTTGGGAAGGAGGAAGTTTCGTGAGGTAGCTAGCTCCCCAAGCCAAGACCAACCCCAAAACATCGCTCAAATTATGCCCCGTATCTGCCAATAGAGCCAAGGAATTGGTGGCAAAGCCAAACCCTGCCTCAATAATCACAAATCCAACATTGAGGATAATCCCGATCAAAAAAGCCCGTTGAAAGTCAGCAGCAGGTACGGCGGAGTGATGGTGATGATTGTGGCTGTGATGATGGCTGTGATGATCACTCATAGATTTGACTCATGGACTTATAGATGGATTTATTAGGAGCCTTTAACTTTGCCGAAGCGACGATCGCGCTTTTGATAAGAGACGAGAGCTTGGTGAAATTCCTGTCGATCGAAATCTGGCCAGAGGGTGTCAGTAATATACATCTCTGCATAGGCTAACTGCCACAGTAGAAAATTACTAATCCGCATTTCGCCACTAGTCCGAATCAGCAAATCTGGATCCCCAATCCCGGCAGTGTAGAGATGTTTGGTAAATAGCTCCTCCGTAATGGCGGTGGGTTCTAAGGTTCCAGCTTGTACCTGCTGGGCGATCGACTGACAGGCGTGAATAATTTCCTGTCTGCCCCCGTAGTTAGTCGCCACCGTAAACTGAATCCCCTGATTATTAGCAGTGTCTGCCATCGATTGAGCAATTTCTGCCTGAAGAGAGTTGGGCAGCAGGGATAAATCCCCCACAAACCGGATGCGGACATCTTCCTCCATCATTTCCTTTAGTTCTCGGCGCAAAATCCTTTCAAACAAACTCATCAAAAAATCAACTTCTTCGAGGGGTCTGCCCCAATTTTCTGTAGAAAAAGCATAGGCAGTGAGGGCGGCAATTCCCCAGTCACTACAACAACGCAGGAGGTCTTTGAGGGTATCTGCTCCCCGGCGGTGTCCCATGATTCGGGGTAAGCCTTGGCGTTTTGCCCAGCGCCCATTACCATCCATGATGACGGCAACGTGACGGGGGAGGCGATCGATCTGCAAGTCGGCAGGTAGCTGTTTTAACATCCTAGGATTACTGAGTTGGGGGCAATGGGATCAGGTGACAGGTGACAGTTAGCAGTTAACAGTGATCAGTGATCAGTTAACAATGATTAATTATCAGTTGATAGGGATTCAGTTATCAATTATTGAAATGATTAATTTGTATTATTGGTGATTATTCCCTATAAGGAACGTGCAGTTTTCTCTAAACTTAGCACTTGTCAGCCGGAGTTAGGGAATGTCTTGGCGATCACTAGAATTTTTGCTACTTTTTTTCTTGAAGCGATCGACTATGCGTTGGATAAACCCCGCCCCTCGCTGGACTAGCTGCCGATTAAAGCTACGTAACCCAGATTTTGCCGATCGCTCCTCCGCCACCACCCCAAATTTTTCGAGGAGAATCTCCCGCAGTTTATTACTAGTTAGAGGACGATTTAACATCCCTTTTTCCGCCAAAGAAATTGATCCAGTTTCCTCCGAAACCACAATACAGAGACAGTAGGGAATTTGCTCCGTCACCCCCATAGCAGCTCGATGGCGAGTCCCCAACTGCCGGGAAGCACTGCGCTGGGACAAGGGCAGAATCATCCCCGCCGAGACAATTTGGGAGTTGCGAATCAACACCGCCCCGTCGTGGAGGAGAGTTGTGGGCTGAAAAATAGTTTGGAGGAGTTCTTTGGAAATATCGGCATTGATTTCTACCCCCGGCACCGGAATTTCTCCGGCTTCGATCGGCTCATCGGTTTCCATCACAATCAAAGCTCCCACCCGTCTTTGGGAAAGTTCCCGCACCGCATCCACAATTTCATCAATAATGGCATCGGGCTTAGTATCAGAATGGGGACTACTCTGGAGCATTTGCATAATATTGCCTCGTCCCAAACGTTCGAGAAAGCGGCGGAGATCCGTCTGAAAAATCACCGCCATGGCAACTGCCGAACCCAAGACTAATTTTTCCAGCACAAAGGTTAGCATTCTCAATCCTAATCTCTGAGTGAGAACCGTTGCTCCCATCAGCAACACTAAGCCCCTGACCATCCAGAGAGTTTTACCTTCACTCACAACCATTAAGAGGAAATAGGTGATAGCAAGTACTAAAAACAGGTCAAGGGTAGAAAGCAGAAAAGGAGTGAACCATTGGGGGTTAGGAGTCATGGACTGAGGCAATAGAACAGGGCAAAGTTATGGGGCGTTGGCGTAGCCTCTCCTGTGGAGAATGAAGCCAACGGGAGATTAAGTCAACTGGAGACTGGCGGGCAATAGATCCTGCCGGAGGAGGTCTTCATAGGTTTCGCGTTGGAGGATCAGTTCTGCGTGACCAGCTTTGACAAGGACGGCGGCGGGACGGGGAATCCGGTTGTAGTTGGATGCCATACTGTAATTGTAGGCTCCTGTGGCAAGGACAACGAGGAGATCGCCGGGATTCGTGGGGGGCAGTTGGGCATTTTTAATTAGGATATCTCCCGATTCGCAATGCTTTCCAGCCACGGTGACGGTTTCGGTGAGAGGTTGTTGCATTTTGTTGGCAACTACAGCTCGATACACCGATTGATAAGTGATGGGGCGGGGATTGTCAGACATGCCGCCGTCGATCGCTACGTAGGTTCGGATGCCGGGGACGGTTTTGGTGCTGCCGATCGTGTAAGCAGTGACACAAGCCGAGGCAATGAGCGATCGACCGGGTTCGGAAATCACTTTGGGCAGGGGAATATTTTGGGCTTGGCAGGCTGTCACCAAAGATTGACACACTCCAGCTACCCAGCTATCAATACTAGGGGGATCATCGGATTCTGTATAGCGAATGCCTAAACCACCGCCCACGTTCAACTGCTGGACATTGATCCCGGCTTGGGTCGCCTTGGTGAGAAAATCAACCAAAACTCCGGCTAAATCTTGGTGGGGTTGTTGCTCAAAAATCTGGGAGCCAATGTGGGCATGGAGTCCAAGGCAATTTAGCACCGAGTGGCTACTCACAAAGGTAAATAATTCTTCTAGCTGGGTGGGATCAAAACCAAATTTGCTATCAAGGTGTCCGGTGCGGATGTATTCGTGGGTGTGGCACTCAATACCGGGAGTGAGGCGGAGCATGATCGGTACAGGCTGGGTGGCAATTTTTGTCAGGGTTTCTAGCTCTAGCCAGTTATCTACCATGAGGGTGCAACCACAGGCGATCGCCTCTTCCAGTTCTTGCAGAGACTTGTTATTGCCATGGAAGTAGATTTTCTCTGGGGCAATCCCAGCTTGGAGGGCGGTATGGAGTTCGGCTCCAGAAACCACATCAATCCCCAAACCTTCGGAGCGGACGATCGCTGCCACTGCTAAACAACTCCACGCCTTGGAAGCATAGATCACAAGGGATTCCCCCGGATAATACTTCACAAAAGCATCCCGGTACTGTTGACAAGCTGTGCGGAGGGTCTGGTCATCCAAAATATACAAGGGCGAGCCAAATTGTTGGACTAGTTCCCCCACGTCACAACCCCCAATACTGAGGCGATCATCTTCTACATCGGCGGTGAGGGGCATGAGTTGCTGATTTGGAGAGAGGGGAGTGGTCAATTCAGGGGTGCGATCGGGCAGATACTGACAGCCAGAGTTGCTGACCCTAGGGGGTGTAGTGGATACCATAGCGAATAATTTGGGGCGTTATAAATAAATAATAGATATTGCTTCCGGCTTTAATGCCTAGCTTTATATCAAGTTTACATTGGTTTGCGAATTAGATTGCCCATTAGATTGCTCAGGGAGAAGCTACACCAACGACCCCTCAAATTTTTTAGTATAATCATCCTAACAAATCCCAACTCCTCACTTTCTATGACTCTTGATGATAAAAAGATACCAACCCAGCCCCTCAGAGATTACCAAATAGAGTTAATTGCTCAGATCGAAGATGCGATCGCCCAAGGACACCGAAGAATAATGCTTCAATTGCCTACAGGGGCAGGTAAAACCCGATGCTTTGTAGAGTTGGTGAAAAATCACCGTTTTGCTCCCTATACTGATGGAGTTCACAACTGTTTGATCATTGCTCATCGGAAAGAACTAATTGAGCAGGCTGTTAAAGACCTGAAGCGAGAATTAAAAAATTCACCACATATTGATATTGGCATTATTAAGGCAGGGTATGAGCTTTCCCCCCGTTGCTCTATCCAAGTAGCAAGTATTCAGACTTTCAATAGTAAGCTTAATAGAAAACAATGGGTTCCCCCCGCAGGATTAGTAATTATTGATGAAGCTCACCATGCAACTGCTGAAACCTATCAGAAGATTCTTGAACACTATAATAATGCAATTATTTTGGGTGTAACTGCCACACCAATTAGAACTGATGGCAAGGGTTTTAAGGATAGTTTTGACATTTTAATTAAAGGTCCAAGTATCAGTGAATTAACTTCTAAACAATATCTTTGTCCTTTCCGTCTTTTTGCCTATTACACTCAAAAGATCATTATTAGCAACATATCAACAATAGCTGGTGATTTTGATTTACATCAATTGGCTGACGCAGTAGTAACTTCTGAAGTTCGAGCCGATTTGATAGAAACTTGGGAGCAGTATGCCAAGGGCAAGAGAACAGTAGTTTTTGCAGTAAATATACAACTTAGTAAAGAGTATACTAAGGCTTATTGTGATGCAGGTTATGCGGCAGAACACATAGATGGCAAAACGCCTACAGATGAAAGAGATGATATTTTAAAGAGATTTAGGGAAGGAACAACCCAGATTTTATGTAATTATGGTATTGTCACAGAAGGTTTTAATTTGCAGGAAATTGAGTGTGTTCAGGTAGTTAGACCTACAAAAAGTTTAAGTCTTTGGCTACAAATGGTCGGTCGCTCCCTAAGATATGCTGAGGGAAAGACAGCAATTATTCTCGATCATACTGACAATTATGAAAGGTTAGGATTGCCTGATGCAGAAAGAAACTGGACACTAGATGGGATCGATCATAAGTCACCAGAGCTACCGAAGTTAAAAGTAGGGATAACAGATGGAGATAAAGAATTAGAACATCGAGAGGGAGAGTTGGTAGAAGTTTATTCTAATCTAGAAAATACTAAAACAACTCTAGAAAGTCCATTAATTGCTAAAGGTATTGACAGCAATGTTATAGAAGATTTAGGGAATGGAATAATAACTCCTGAAGTTAAATCAATCAATGAATCTACAGCAAAAACTAGTTACTCAGTAAAGGAATTGATAGATCGAGCACTCGCTGAAGAACTAAAGACAAAGCTGTATAAATTCCCTCTTGAAAGGGGGGAGAAGAAAAGCAAGGACAACTACATTCAGTTTCTATTTGTAGGAAAGTTAGTAAAAGTTCATGGTGCGGGGGAATTGCTAATTACTGGAGATATCTACTTCAAAGAAGGTAATCAATACATCCTCTACTGGAAAATTGCCAATGGCGAGTTGGTCTACCAGCAGCGAGATGAATTAAGTCCTTTTTATCGTTCAGAATTTAAGAAGCGCATAAGGAACCAAGAAGCCGCTTTAAAAGCAGGAAAAAAAGCAGAAATCCGAATACTAAAGCAACGTGAGGAACAACAAAAGCGCATGGAAGACAGATTCAAATCCCTTAAATCGCTCATAAGCGACTCAAAAGGATAAATTTTTTGCAGTAGTTACAATATTAGCCTCACACAACTTCTCCATAATGCAGATTCTAAAAAATGATTTTCTTATCCGGTTGCCTGTGGTTCTTTTCTGCCGAGAACTCCTTAACCCTTTTGCCCTCTTTCTCCTTCTCCCTCCCCCTACGCTGTCAAGTATTCAAAATTTTTTCAAAAGTCAAAGAAGCTATCCTAAAAACTCCATTGCTTCTTCTAGAACTGTAGCAATGTATGGTTTTTCACAGGCAATTACACGATCGAGGAGGTGTTTATGATGGGGAAAGCTAGGCAAATCAGGAAAGTGCGGTGTGCTGTCATAGCGGAAAATTAATTTATTTTGTTCGTCCTGAAAGTGATAGCGATAATCAATGTAGGTAATCTGGTTATCCACCACAACTAGAACTTCACTAATTGCCAATAAATACTTAAAAGCAAAACGTACTCTGAGGCGAAGATTCGCTCTCTCCGGGGTTAAGATAACCGCCTTATATTCCTCAATATAAATATCAGAGTAGTTGAGTAAAAGTTGCTCAATTTCATCTAAATAAGCTGGGATAACTTTAGGCGACATCTTTAAGTTTGCTCTCTAATTCTTCATGGAGAGCCAGATAGTGTTGATAATTACCCGCCCATTCCACAAACACCTCGTCATCAGTAGTTTCACCCCGGCTATATTTCGCAAAAAAATCTGCTGAATCCATTTGATACTCTATTTCATACACATTTAATTGTTTGACAATATCAATCAGTGCATCTAAGGGAGATGTATATTCAATAATTTGTTTCCGCATATATTTATTTTGTGGGGTTTAGCTATTGGGGTAAATCTTCACACGCTTCTTGATACTCCTCCAAAATCATCTCAAAAACGTGAATTAGTTCAGCTTGAGCCTCCTCTGTGGTTTCCCCCCAAGCATGACAACCAGCGATCGCTGGAACATAGGCAACAAAAGTGTCATTATCATCCGGGCGCAGCACAACGGTATAGTTTTTGAGCGGTCGCATGGCAATTAACCCTAGAATATTGCTAATAAACCTAGTATATTTCACCCATCCTTCAGAATTTTACACGCATCTAGAGATTTAGAGGAGGTTTTCATAGACTCATGAGTAGCGATCGAGAGTGCCTTGTGGATAAATATGTGACTTATTCCTGAGAGCTAAATGGGAATTTTTTTCTTGTTGAAAATGTTCCAGCCCGTGTCAACGATGTATATTCAATGTAAATACTTGCACCAAAAGTCTTTCTGCCTCTAAGCTAGAGAGTAGTAACTTAATAATTTAACTAAGTTATCCCACAATTCACCTCAATCAACTTCAACTTAGACAAATTAGTGATCATGCGCTCAATCAAACTTTTCCGTAACTTCCACACCAGTGCCCTAGTTGCTGCCCTTAGCTGTGGGGCGATCGTCCTCCAAAATGCTAGCGCTCAGGCTCTCACCCCCCTGATCCCGGCTCAACCCATGCTCCTAGCTCAAGTTGGGGTTCTCAACAACATTGCCGCCGAACTCACTATCAATAGTGGAGCCTTTTCTACCCTGTTAGCCGCCGCCGGAGCCGCAGGACTAGGCAATACTCTTGCCACTGGTGGCCCCTTCACCATCTTTGCCCCTACTAATGAAGCCTTTGCTGCCCTACCCGCCGGAACCGTACCTAGTCTGTTAGAACCCAGAAACCGGGGATTGTTGACTAGTGTGCTGACCTATCACGTAGTTCCCGGCAGAATTAGCTCCACAGCCTTAGCTCCCGGTCAAACTGTCACCTTGAGAACCGTCCAGGGTGGCACTTTGAGAGTCCAAAAAAATGAACTCGGCGAGATTACCGTTAATGGCGTGAAAGTTATCTTGTCAGATATTGCCACCAGTAACGGCATTATTCATGGGATCCAAGGCGTTTTACTTCCATAATTTGCTGTGAATTAACAGCGATCGAGGGGTGTATTAATATGTATGCCCCCACTTAATTTTTTTGCCAAAAGTAGGGTAATTATTATTGATTGACAGAAAAAATCTTAAATTCTGATGCGGGTTACTTTTTTGCCACTAAAACTCCCATGAGTCCAAAGGCGATCGAGTAATGCACTACTTCCGTAAATCCTACTTTTTCTGCCAACCTCACCTGCTCCCGACCAGAGGGAAACCTCGCCAGACTAGGAGCCAGATAGGCATACTCTTCAGTGAAATTAAACCATTTCGCCATCGGCACCACAATATTTCCTAGATACCACTGCTGAAAATCATTAACTAAACTACTTTGGGGTTGGTGAAAGTCAAGAATGGCAACCTTCGCACCGGGCTTCAGCACTCGATACAGTTCCGCCAGAGCTTGGGGAATATCCACTACATTTCGCAGACCATAGCCCATAGTTGCCGCATCAAAATAACTATCTACAAAGGGCAGAGCTAGGGCATCTCCTTCTAGCCACTCGATCGCCAAATTAGCAGGTGTTGTTTCTCTGGCAACTTGCAACTGCTGCACCGAAAAATCCACTCCATAAACCCTGCCCCGATTTCCTGCCTGTTTTGCCAACAATCGAGCCAGATCGCCACTCCCACAACACACATCCAAGCAACAATCCCCCAAGGTCGCCCCGCTCCACTGCACCGCCATCAACTTCCAGACTTTGTGCTGCCCAAAACTCAACCAATCATTGAGCTGATCATAAACAGGAGCAATGCGGTTAAAAAGAGCCTGCACTTCCATCGATCGCTGGGATTTATCCTGAAAATCACTCTGAGAATTATTTTGAGATGCTGCAAGTTGAGAAGCCGTAACTTCCAAGTTTCCCAAGCTATCTAAACTACTTGTGTGATCTAAATTATTGGTACTACTTAAATCATCTAAATTATCTGTATTCACGCTTCTCCGAAATCCTCAATGAATTTGCTGAAACTCTCTATAAAATTAACTACCCAAACTAAATGTGCATAACTTCGAGAAAATACTCAGGGTAAGCAAAGTATTAGAGCCATTTAGAACCATAAAGTATGGGTATCAGCAATGTTTATTATAGAACGCCACTTTGCATCCTTAAGACAACATTTATCGAAGATTTACCCAAGGTTTAACCCCACAGGTGGTATAGTTAGCTAGGCAAAGAGTGCTTAGAAAGCAATCAGAGTAAGGAATTAAGGCTTGTTAAAGAGTGCATTAGGTAGTGCATTAGGTGTTATGAGGAATGAATTGTTACGTCAAGTCCGAGTCATCGATGCGGTGGCAGGGACAGATTCGATCGCCGATCTCTTCCTCTCTGGGGGGAAAATTCAAAAAATCCTAGCTCCAGAGTTGGAACCTCCCCCGGAAACTGAAGTTACCCAAGGTCAAGACTTAGTGTTGGGGACGGGACTAGTAGACCTCTATAGTCATTCTGGGGAACCGGGCTTTGAAGAGCGAGAAACCCTAGCTTCCTTGGGGGCGGCGGCTCGGGCTGGAGGTTTTACCAGAGTAGCGATTCTTCCTGATACCAAACCAGCGATCGATCAGCCCTCAACCCTCCACTTAATTCAAAATCTTGAAAGCAATCTTCATAGTTCTCCTAAACAAAGCTCCTACCCCCATTTTTATTACTGGGGAGCCTTGACCCAAAAAGTCCGGGGGGAACAGATGACGGAATTGGCAGAACTAGCTACCGCCGGGATTGTGGGATTTGCAGATGGACAGCCGATCGCCAATCTTGCCCTAGTCCGCCGTCTCTTGGAATATCTCAAACCCTTGGGTAAACCTGTAGCCTTGGCTCTGGGCGATCGAACCCTAGAAATGGGCGGGATCATGCGAGAAGGGCTAAATTCCCTCACCTTTGGCTTGATAGGAAATCCCCATATCAGCGAAACTGCCTACCTTGCGGCTCTCTTGGAAATCATCGCCGTCATCGCCACCCCGGTGCATATTATGGGCCTGTCGACTCGGCGGAGTGTGGAATTGATCGCCGGAGCCAAAGCTAGGGGTGTCCCCATTACTGCCAGCACCTCGTGGATGCAGCTAATTCATAATACGGGAGATTTGGCTAGCTATGATCCTAGTTTGCATGTGCAGCCGCCCTTGGGGGAACCAGAGGATCAACAGGCTTTAATTGCTGGGATTCGAGAGGGAATAATTGAGGCGATCGCTGTGAATCATACTCCCTACACCTACGCAGAAAAAACCGTGGCTTTTGGTGATGCCCCGCCGGGCGCGATCGGCTTAGAAATCGCCCTCCCCCTACTATGGCAGCACCTCGTATCCCCCGGACATCTCACCCCCCTGCAACTCTGGCAGAGCCTCAGTACCAAACCCGCCCAATGTCTCCATCAAGCCCTTAACCCCATTGATCCAGAAAACCCCCAAGAAGTGATCCTCTTCGATCCCCAGCAGGTATGGCAGTGCAAGGCATCTTCCCTCAAGTCGATCGCCATCAATACCCCGTGGCTCGATCGATCGATTCAAGGAAAAGTTATTCAGTGACCTTACTCCCCCGCAACTCGACTCCGATACTCTGCTGCCGAAAAGAGATTATCTGCGATGGGATTTTCTGCGGCTAGACTAATTTTTAATAACCATCCGGCTGTGTAGGGATCCTCGACTAATTTTTCTGGCTCGTTGATCATGGCTTCATTGCGATCGATCACCGTCCCCGAAACTGCCGAATACATATCTTCCACCGCCTTCACTGATTCTACCGTCCCGAAGGTTTCGCCCTGAGTCACCGTAGCGCCCACCTCAGGCAAATCAAGAAAAACAATATCCCCTAGCTGATCCACCGCAAAGGCACTAATTCCTAGGGTTGCCGTCGTTCCCTCTAGTCGGACATATTCGTGACTATCAAGGTACTTCAAATCATCTGGATATTCTAATGCCATAGTTGCCCCATTTTTTGGTTGCTGATTGATTGCTGATTGATTGCTGAAATTTGCTTGAATCTGCTCAAGTTACTCAAGTTTCAAAATATAGTGTAACTCCATTGATCAATATTAGTTTCAATATCAGTTACCAATTCTGAGATAGAATCTATCAGGAAATTGGGCAATAGGTGAAGTAGCATCTGTCAGCAGTACCATTAAGCTATGGCTGAGAATAACATATTCTCTAGGAACTACTAGAAACGAGGAGTAAACGATCGAGATATTTTGGGAATCCTTGAGGAATCTACTAGAATAGTCAAGAAAATAGTTACGAACATAACAACGAATATAACCGTTAGAGATTTTTTTAGATAAATTATTATGTCCAGACTCTCTGTTTCCGATCGAGAAAAAGCTGCCCGCCAGAAAAAACTAATGAATGGATTGGCTATTTTTGGGGCGATAGCCTTTTTAGGTTCTACTAGCTACGGCATGGTAGGCATTATCCGCCAAGGTATGGAACCAGCTCCAGCAGTAACCACCCAAGACCCCGCTGCTTCTCAGAATGCCGAACTCCTCGCCAGAGCAAAGGGCTATGAATTAGTTCTCCAAAGAGAGCCAAATAACCCTACCGCTCTAGAAGGTTTAGCGATCGCCAAAATTGAATTAGGTGATGCCCAAGGTGCGATCGCTCCCCTAGAAAAACTAGTCGAACTCAACCCAAATAATCCAGAATACAAAGCTGCCCTCGAACAGGTTAGACAAGGCGCAGCCCAACCAACAGGATCACCCCCATCTTCTCCAGCAACTACTCCTGAAGCCAGTCCCCAAACTACTCCCACTACCTCACCCTAACTCCAGAGAATTGTCCTCGATAACTCCTGAATCATCTAGCCTCAACTTAACTAGGATTCTGGAGATAAAAATCTAGGGCTTGGGCAACTTCCTGGGGGGTTTGGGGGCGATCGATGGGTTGCTCCTGAGTTAATTGATTAATTAATGTTTGTAAAAAGGTGGGAATTCCCGGTACACCTTGGAGATCAAACCCGTAACCATGCTCCAATTTTGTATAGAAATCTAGGGGAGATTTTCCTGTGAGCAGAAAGATCAGAGTGGAGCCGAGGGCATAGATATCCGATTGGGGGCAGGGTTGTCCTTGATTCTGCTCCGGTGCACTGTAGCCCCCTTCTGAGCCAATCTTCGTTTGCAAAGGCGTGCCGACTTCCTTTACGGCTCCAAAATCCAACAGGACAATTTGGTTGTCTCGATGGCGGAGGATAAGATTTGCGGGTTTAATATCTCGATGGATCAGGGGTGGAGTACGGGAGTGGAGATAATTGAGGATACCGCAGACCTGCTGAATCCATGTCACCGCTTTAGCTACATCCATAGCCCCCAAACGGTGGACATAATCTTCGAGGTTTTCACCATGGACTAGTTCTAGGGCTAGATATTTTTTACCTTGGTCAATGAAAGAAGCGTAGTAGCTGGGAATGTTGGGATGCTCTAAGCTCTGGAGAATTCTGGCTTCTCTAGTAAAAAGTTCTTGAGCTTTGTCAACTTCTACCAAGTCAGCATTAATTTCCTTGAGGACGAGGAGGGGCGATTGTCCAGAAGCAAGCATGGAGTCTAGGGCGAGGTAAGTCGTTCCCATGCCTCCTTTTCCTAGGGTTTTCAGGACTTGATAACTGCCGATCGACTTTTGAATAGGACTTAATAACTCACCGCAACGAATGCAAAACAAATTAGTCGTCGCATTACCTACATGATTACATTTCTTGCCCCCCGGCTCGGTAGTTTTGTTGAGCTTAAGGATAGCTGGGGTTTTGAACTGAAGGACGGGACCATCCTTGGCTAATTGCAGAAAACCTTCCTCTGGTAGGGGCGATCGACTGATCAATACCTCATTCAAAAAAGTCCCATTTACCCCTTGATTCACTACTTGCCAGCTTTGGTTCAAATTTCCCGGCAATATTTCTAAGTGATAGCGAGAGACTAAACTATTATCAATAACTACATCATTATCTGTCGCCCTGCCCACACGGATTGGGGTCTGGCGATCGAAACTCCATTCTTGGAGGGGAATATTAGCAGGAAAATCTAATAGAGTCAGGGTAATCATAGAATTGGGATCACTCTTGACACTCCCACGGCTAGAAAATGGCGGGATTCTTAACAGTCCAGAATCTGATTGCTCAAGCTCTGTACCTTAAAGGCGTGGTCAATGCGCCCCTATTGACCTTACCTAACCTAAGATTAAGTTTGGTCGTTACTTTTTGGTAAATTTACCACTTTTTGTCCTTTGAGCCACTGTTCGGGGTTTTCACCTCTATTTAGTAGGCAGAGCCAAAGCTAAGAGTATTAATGTCTAAAGCTAGCATCATAGGTGAGGATAGTCAAGAAATTGGTCAACTACGCCAAGGCAAACGCATCTTAAAGCGATAGTTCGTCATATCGCCTCAAACTTGCTGTCTCAGGAAGCCTCTCTCAAGTTTGGTATGAAAAATAAGAGACTACGAGCGGGCTGGGATGAGGACTATTTACTAAAGATTTTGAGAGGATAAGATGCAGTTATCCTGCCTCGATCGACCACCCCTATCTTTTCTGGTAATAACAGGTTTACAATATAAAACATTAAAACCTAAGTCTGCTTAACCTATGGCAAAAATCGAGACTAGAACAGAACCCATGATTCTGAATATGGGTCCCCACCACCCCTCGATGCACGGCGTTCTTCGCCTGATTGTGACTCTTGACGGGGAAGATGTGGTGGATTGTGAACCAGTAATCGGCTACCTGCACCGGGGCATGGAAAAAATTGCCGAGAACCGCACCAATATTATGTACGTTCCCTACGTCAGCCGTTGGGATTATGCGGCGGGGATGTTCAACGAAGCTGTAACGGTAAACGCTCCAGAGAAACTAGCAGATATTCCTGTCCCCAAGCGAGCTAGCTATATCCGGGTGATCATGCTAGAACTCAACCGGATTGCCAATCACCTCCTCTGGTTAGGACCGTTTATGGCAGACGTAGGGGCGCAGACTCCTTTCTTCTACATTTTCCGAGAACGGGAATTAATTTATGATCTCTGGGAAGCAGCTACCGGCCAGCGTTTAATCAATAATAATTACTTCCGAGTTGGTGGTGTCTGTGCCGATCTCCCCTACGGTTGGACAGATAAATGTATTGATTTCTGCGATTACTTTGATGAAAAAGTAGATGAATACGAACGGTTAATTACTGATAACCCGATCTTCCGCCGCCGCTTAGATGGAGTCGGCACAATTTCTCGTGAGGAAGCAATCAACTGGGGGCTGTCTGGCCCAATGCTCCGAGCTTCTGGAGTAAAGTGGGATCTCCGCAAAGTTGATCATTATGAATGCTATGACGATTTTGATTGGGAAGTCCACTGGGAAACTGGGGGAGACTGCCTTGCTCGCTATTTTGTGCGGATTCGGGAAATGCGGGAATCGGTGAAGATTATTCGCCAAGCTATTAAGGGTCTGCCCGGTGGTCCCTACGAAAATCTAGAAGCAAAGCGCTTACTCGAAGGTAAAGGCTCTAGCTTTAATGATTTGGACTATCAGTACATCAGCAAAAAACTAGCTCCAACTTGGAAGATTCCGGCTGGAGAACATTATGTGCGGATTGAAAGTGGCAAAGGAGAACTAGGGATTTACCTGATTGGAGACGATAATGTCTTCCCTTGGCGTTGGAAAATTCGTCCAGCAGATTTTAATAATTTGCAAATTCTCTCTAGTATTCTCAAGGGAGTAAAGGTGGCGGATATTGTGGCGATTTTAGGAAGTGTTGATGTGATTATGGGGTCGGTCGATCGCTAACCCTCTATCTAGTCCCCAACTAAAATAAAACTCAAAAGTCTAACGATAAAATTTTATATCTAAAATAAAGGACGCAAGTAATCATGATCTGGGATCAAAAAGACTTGCGCCCATTTTTTTCTGAGCAGATGTTAATAATCTCCAAACTTTGAAGCTTAACTTTGAAGCTTAAATAACCTTCGTAGCTACGCTACTTGTTCCACTTCCGTAATTTCTGGAATGAATTCCCGCAGACGGCGTTCAATGCCCATCTTTAGAGTCATCATCGAGCTAGGACAAGAACCACAAGCACCTTGCATCCGCACTTTCACTACAGGCCCATCCAACTCCACCACTTCCACATTACCGCCATCAGACATGAGGTAGGGACGCAGTTCATCCAACACTGTTTCTACATTTTCAAGGGTCAAAGCCATCGTCGCCATAAATTTGCCTCTGGAATTATCTATTTATTTAATGAGTAATATTAATCTTTATTCTAGCTTAAGCTCGTAGTGAATAACTTTCCACAAAAAAACGGGTCGACCTCAGTACTTGGTCAACCCGAAAGTTTGGTAACGCACATTACAGTTTACTTTTGTAGAACTAGCTTGACGTTAGCATTTTGCAAACCACGTTGCTTAACTTCCGACAGGGTTTTGTTAACTGCGTATTTCTGGTTGATAGAGTTGATCAACTCAGTTTGGTTGTGCTTTTTAGCAACACCCCAGAGATCAGCAATCAGATCAAAGGAACCATCACTATTGCGAGACCAGCCTAAATCGTATTCACCTTCGAGAACTGCCACTAGGTCAGCCCGAACCCGTTGACCATTGTAACCACGAACATCAGCTTCGCTCTTGACAGAGATGCCTAGATCACGGAGAGAGGTTTTGAGGGTTTCGACATCGGTGATTTTGGTACGCAGAGTGCTAAAATGAGACATGGGGATTTCCTCCAGTAAGTAAGTAAGAGAAACAACAACTTGTATTTAGCTCCGCCCTAGGGCGGTTTTCTTTCGTCAACTGCTGGTGTAGTACCAGCCTTTACCCCCGTTGGGAACCGAGGGAAAGCTTGTTAGAACTCCATGCGTTGGTATTCCGCAGTGGAAGCGGCAGCAGGGCGCGCTCGTTGCCTAGCCCAATCCCGAAGGGCTGTCACCTGCTCCGTCATTGTCTTCGACAGAGGTAGAGTTGCTTTGATTGCGGCTATAATGTCCAACTGGGTAAATTCCCGTTCTTGGGCAAATGCTTCGTACATAGCTGCAATAATTGCTTGCTCAATCTCTGCACCAGAAAAACCATCAGATACCTTGCCTAGCTGCTCTAGATCAAATCGATCGATATCAGAGCGACGCTTATGGAGGTGAATCTGGAAAATTGCTTGCCTTTCTTCAAGGCTCGGTAAATCCACAAAGAAAATTTCATCGAATCTGCCTTTGCGGAGGAATTCGCCCGGTAGCCGCTCTACACGGTTAGCTGTCGCCATCACGAAGACTGGGGAAGTTTTTTCCTGCATCCAAGTTAGGAATGTACCGAAGATACGACTGGAAGCACCACCATCCGAATCAGAAGAACCACCACTACCACCAAAGGCTTTATCCATTTCATCTATGAATAAAATTGCTGGCGAAATAGATTCGGCTGTCTTCAAGGCTCCCCGGAGATTCGCTTCAGACCGACCAACCATGGAGCCATCGTAGACTCGTCCCATATCTAGCCGGAGTAGAGGTAATCCCCACAACCGAGAAGTGGTTTTGGCAATCATGGATTTACCACAACCGGGAACCCCTAGAATCAGCATTCCCTTGGGTTGGGGCAGTCCGTACTCCCGTGCCTTTTCAGTAAAAGCATTAGAACGTTGCTTCAGCCAGCGCTTTAGCTCATCGAGACCGCCTACAGCATCAATAGTTTCATCTTCTTCAACGTATTCAAGAATGCCGTTGCGTCGGATTAACTGCTTTTTCTCCGAGAGGACGATTTCTACTTCTTCTTCGGTGAGTTGACCAGTTTTAACAAAGGCTTTACGGTATACCTTTTCAGCTTCATCTCTAGTGAGACCCAAGGCTGCTTTGAGAAGTTTTTCCCTAGTTTCTGTACTGGGGCGGCGGTTTTTTGCTACCTCTAGTTGATTAGACAAAACTTGATTAAGTTCGGCTAAGTCTGGGAGAGGGAAGTCTAGAACCACAACTTCTTTTTCTAGCTCGATCGGCACCTTTTGTAAGGGAGACATGAGGACGATCGACTTATTCGTTCCTTTGAAACTAGCGATCGCATCCCGGAGAGACCGAACTGTGCCGGGATCATCCAAAAAGGGGTGTAAATCCTTGAAGACAAATATTCCCGGTTCCTTCTGTCTATATACCCAATTGATAGCTGCCTCTGGGGAGAGAGTCTCGTGGCGGGTGACATTGCGGGGATGCCCGTATTCCACCATCCCGTGAGTCATTGTCCAGATGAACAACTGCCGGAGAGGAGATTTAGTTTGGGCAATCAAGGCGATCGCCCGTTCTGAACGCTCCTCTTCAGAAGTGATGAGGTAGATCAGAGGATATTGAGCTTGGACGAGTATATTTAGCTCTTCTTGCATGGTTATCGACCTCACTGAGAGACGGTGCTAGTCAAATTTCCCTAGGAACCGGGGATACAAGCCACGGCTACCTTTAACAGGGAACCAGTTCCTCTTGTCCTGCGGAGTCATTGCGTGCCTTGACTTCTTCGTGTACCTTCACTAGGTCTTCATCATCAAGGATCGATAGTTGGCTACCTAAAGCGACTAATTCCCCTTGCTTGACTACTAAGTTGCTAGTACATTCTGGACAGTTGTAAACACGATGGGTATGCCCCACAGACGCTTCTACCTCATCTACTACTTCCGGGTGGCGGAGATAGAACGACATAGCCTGCTCGACTAAATCTGACATGGACGTGGTGTCAACGGCGGACTTAATTTTGAGTTGGCGGTGCAGTTCTGGAGAGAGATAAAACGTAACTTTTTGCTTGTCTTGCATATTGGTTTGTCTGTAATCCTACCCGGATTTGTTCTCTTAACTTACTTGCCTATTTTCTTCCTGTCAATACTTTTTGCCATTATGCCAGCAATATTGTTACATTGCTTAACAAAAACGCCCTTAAACCCAGTAAAATCGTTACGGCTTTTGTTAGTAAATCCTCCTAGTTTCTTGTTGTTTCCCGGTAATTATACTGGTGACTGGAACCGGAGCCATTCCACAACTACAAAATTTTTCAACATTTTCTGCAACATTTTCATGAAGTGAAGCAAAACTTAAGCCTAATTGCTGCAACAATTGCTGATGGCGATCGCCCATAATAGCCTGTAACTGAAGTTTTCAATAGTTTTCAATCTATGCTAGTTGATCCCCAGATGTGCTAATGTCAATTGCATCATAGGTTTGCTCAACCTAGGTAGTTCCGCTCCTCACCCGTTAAAAATCAGTTCTATGACAGATTTACCATTTACTCTGGATCAATTGCGGATTCTGAAGGCGATCGCCGCCGAAGGTAGCTTCAAAAAGGCTGCTGATAGTCTTTATGTATCCCAGCCCGCCGTCAGTCTCCAAGTCCAGAACTTGGAAAAGCAATTAGATGTACCCCTGTTCGATCGAGGGGGCAGGCGAGCGCAATTAACCGAAGCAGGGCATTTATTGTTACGGTACGGGGAAAAAATTCTCTCCCTTTGTCAAGAAACCTGCCGGGCGATCGAGGATCTGCAAAATCTCCACGGCGGCACATTAATTGTTGGGGCTTCCCAAACTACTGGAACCTATCTCCTGCCCCGGATGATCGGCATGTTTCGCCAAAAATATCCCGATGTTTCTGTACAACTCCAAGTCCATTCCACCCGCCGGACGGCGACTAGTGTTGCCAATGGGCAGGTAGATCTAGCCATCATTGGTGGGGAAATTCCCTCAGATCTACAAGAAAATTTGGAAGTGATTCCCTACGCTGAGGACGAATTAGCTTTAATCCTGCCCCCCGGACATCCCCTTGCCAAACATGAGCATATCCCCAAGGAAGACCTCTATCGTCTCCAGTTCATTGCCCTTGATTCCCAGTCGACCATTCGGAAAGTTATCGATCAGGTTTTATCTCGGTGTGATATTGATACCCGCCGCCTGAAGATTGAGATGGAACTGAACTCGATCGAAGCCATTAAAAACGCTGTGCAAGCAGGACTAGGGGCAGCGTTTGTTTCTGTTTCTGCCATTGAAAAAGAGTTACAAATTAATCTTCTGCACCGGGCTAATGTAGACGGGGTGATCGTCAAGCGGACACTCTCAGTGATCGTCAACCCCAGTCGCTACCGTTCCAAAGCTGCGGAGGCTTTTATTCGGGATGTGTTGCCCCAATTTACTATGGCAGAATGGAAGGGCAAGGAACAGCTATTAGTGTCTTCTGTGCGATCGCCGATCGTTGCCGAAATTACCGATGATGTCATCTAACTAAAGTTTGCTCTATCAAAAAATATATTGCTAATTAATTCATTATCTAGCATGGCATGGAACTTTATTGCACCCGCCCTAGCTGTCCTCGTCCTCGGAATGTATATCCAGACTTGGATAATAAAAATACCCTAACCACTGTCACTCAGAAATTTTGTACTACCTGTGGGATGCCGCTAATTTTGGCAGGACGTTATTTACCCACTCGTTTATTAGGGAAAGGCGGTTTTGGGACAGCGTTCTTGGCAGTCGATCGCTACACCCCAGCCCAGCGCCAGTGTGTCGTCAAACAATTTCTTCCGGCTGGTAAATTCACCCCTGCCCAATTACAAACTGCCCAAGATTTATTTGCAAGGGAAGCCGCAGTTTTAGAAGAGTTGGGACATCAGCACAATCAAATTCCTGATCTCTTTGCTTTCTTTCCTTTGAGCGTTAACAACAGTGGTGGGAAGCCGGAAGATTTTTTCTATCTAGTCCAAGAATTTATTGATGGGGAAGATTTAGATAAAGAGTTAGAAAGACAGAAATTTTTTACCGAGGAACAGGTTTTAGAAATTCTGGAATCAATGCTGCCAGTACTGGAATTTGTCCATGAGAAAGGTGTAATTCATCGAGATATCAAGCCCTCAAATATTATGCGCGATCGCCGGGGCAGACTCTACCTCCTTGATTTTGGAGCCGTCAAACAGGCCACAGCAGGAAATGCACCCCAACAAAAATCCACCGGAATTTATTCCCTAGGCTTTGCACCCCCAGAACAGATGGCGGGGGATCAGGTGTTTCCAGCAACAGATATCTACGCTCTGGCAGTAACTTTGATCTCCTTATTAACTGGAAAAGAACCCCAAGAACTTTTGGATAGTTATACAGGACAGTGGCAATGGCGTAATTATGTGCAAGTAAGCGATCGCCTAGGAACTGTTCTTGACAAAATGCTGCGCCCTATCCCCAGTGAGCGTTATGCCTCAGCAACAGAAGTCATTAAAGCCCTAGCGGTCAACAATTCAGTTAATCCAGCAACTAGTCCTATTACTAATCCGCGCTCGATCGCTCCCCTCTCAAACCCTACTCCTCCAGTTGTCACTCCCCCCCTGAATAATCCCTCAACCGCCCTCCAACCACCTCCCGCCCCTATCTCCGCCTCACCTTCCCCCGCCCAGTTAAGCCCTATCACTCCCCGCTTCTCTCTCATGGAAGCCCTCAGTAATACCGCCTTTGTTGGCTTTCAGTCACCGTTAATTTTAATTATTCTCATGGGGCTTTTACCTAATCCGGCCTTGAGTTTGGGCTTGGGGGGCATGATCATTGGGGGGGTCGTTTATCTGCTCTACAAAAAGACGATCGAACACTGGGATTTATTAATTATTAGCAGCATTACCCTCGGAGTAGTATTAATTTTTCCAACTCTGATGGGAACTCTGCCCTTAACAACGGTTTTATTCTTAGCTTTGATGGGCGGGGCAGCCTGCGTAGCTATAACTACTATTTTCCTCTTGGTTTTTAAACTTATTTCTCGTGTAGTCTGAAGGAAAATAACTAGAATGAAACCCATGAAAACCTATGAAAACCTATGAAAACCCTTGAAGAAATTAGGCGAATTTTATCCCCCCAAAAACGATCTCTCTGCAAAACCTATGGAGTTAGTGATCTAAGAATCTTCGGCTCCTACGCCAGAGGTGAAGAAACAGAATCTAGCGATGTCGATATTCTCGTTGATTATGAAACTGCCCCAAGTCTACTGAAGTTAGTAGACCTTAGAGATTATCTAAGTGAACTTCTTGAGATGAAGGTAGATATTGTTACTAAAAATGGACTCAAGCCTCGGATCCGAGAAAGGGTCTTAGCCGAAGCAACTTATATATGACAAGATGAAGCGTAGTTATCAAGAATTTTTACAAGATATTATAGATGCCATCACTGAGATTGAGTCTATTATCTATGACCTTAGCTTTGAAGATTTCCAATCAGACAGAACAAAGGTTTTAGCAATGGTTAAGCTATTAGAAATTATCGGGGAGGCTGTAGGAAAAATCCCTGATGAAAAGCGTCGCCTTTATCCAGAAGTATCTTGGCGATCGATCACTGGGATGAGAAATATATTAATTCATGAATATTGGCAAATAGATATTGAGGTATTATGGTCAACTATTCCTGATTTATTACCACAACTAAAAAACGTTGCTCTTGAGATGTTGAATCGAGAAGTTTCCTAGTTAGAATTTCCTGATGAAGAGTTCATTTTGTCTGTAAGGTAAAATTATAAAATATACATAACATATTTATCTAAAACTTAATTCTAAAATTATGTCTCAAAAAAATGAAACTACAGCTCTAGTCCTATCTTTCCTAGTTACTGGGGTTATTTTAGGTGGTGGTGCTTGGTTCCTATTTAATGGTGGTGCTAAATTCTTTAACAATTCTGGAAATAATTCTGGAAATACTACCTCTGGGAATAACTCTAGTCCTAGCAATAACTCTGGAAATACTACCAGCTCTAGCAATAGCTCTAATAATAGCTCCTCAAATTCTGGGAATAATAACTCTGTTAATAACAATGCTTTGAAGATTAGCTCTGGGGGACAAGCACTGATTCCTACGCTTTCTCCAGAAAAAGTAGCGGCGACGGCAGCCTTTGCCCAAGGAGACTACAGTGGAGCAGTCACGAATTTTAGTGCGGCTTTAGCCAAGAATAAAAATGATCCAGAGTCTTTGATCTATCTCAACAATGCCAAGATTGGGAATAATCGGTCTTTAACTATTGCAGTGTCGGCGCCGATCGGGGCGGATGCGAATGTTGCTCAAGAAATTCTGCGGGGGATTGCCCAAGCGCAAAATCAGGTGAATCAATCGGGGGGAATTAATGGTGTGCCTTTGAAGGTAGTGATTGCCGACGATCGAGATAATGCTGGGGATGGGGAGGTGATCGCCCGCAACTTGATTAGTAATCCCGAAGTTCTCGCCGTTGTGGGGAATTTTAGTAGTGGTGTCACCTTGGCAACGGGGAAAGTCTATGAAAGTGGCAAGTTAGTTTTAATTTCGCCCACTAGCACCGCCGTACAAGTTTCTGGGTTAAGTCGGTATGTATTTCGGACAGTGCCGAGCGATCGCTTCTCTGGAGATGCCCTAGCCCGGTATATGTTGAACACTCTCAATAAACAGAAAGTTGCCGTATTTTTCAATTCCCAAAGTGATTACAGTAAATCGATCAAAGATGTTTTTACAACGGCAGTTTTTGGCAGTGGCGGTCAGGTGGTGAAGGAGTTTGATCTAACTGCGGCAGGTTTCAATGGTAATCAAGCTGCGAAGGATGCTGTAGCTCAAGGGGCAGAGGTAATCATGTTTGCTGCCAATACGGGGGCTGTAGATCAGGTAATTCAGGTGGCTCAAGGGAATACAAACCCAGTCCTACCGATGTTGGGAAGCGATGGTATGTACAACGGCAAAACCCTGCAAGCAGGGCAGCAATCAGTTAATGGTCTAACTCTGACCGTGGCGTGGCATATTTTGGGCAATCCGGGGGCAGCTTTTCCGCAGGAGGCAACCCAGTTGTGGGGCGGGGAAGTAAATTGGCGGAGTGCGATGGCGTTTGATGCTACTAGGGCTTTGATTGCGGCTTTGGGAAATAATCCTAGCCGTGAAGGGGTGCAAGCAGCCTTGGCATCTCCAGTCTTTCGGGCAGAAGGAGCAGCAAGTGAAATTAAATTTTTACCATCGGGCGATCGCAATCAAGCTATCCAACTTGTCAAAGTCCAACAAGGAACTCGTACTGCCTTTGGTTATGAGTTTGTTCCTGTTACTCCCTAAATTTTTCCTAAAGGTGGTTACACACCCCAGACAGGTTGAAGGAAATTTAGTTTAGAATCTAATCTAAGCAAGCAAGGAATTATTTTTAGGCTTGTTGGTGTTAGCTTTGCTGTTGATGTTGTTACTTTGCGAGAGGGCTGCCATGATTGATCGAGATTCCTGCTCTACCAATCCCGCCATTGCTGCTCGCTGCAAACTCATAAAAGCTGAAAAATCTTTTTTATCATACTTGCTACTAAGTAATAGCCGTAACTTTTCCTCGGCTTGGATGCTCAAATAACCAGTTTTTAGCGCCTGCTCCACCACTTCGCTAATCATACTCATACAACCTCCTGCTCAACCCTGTAAAAATTTAATATTTGCTTAGTATTCATTGTTGATTACTTTTCCCCTATTATCTGTGATACTTCCGGTAAAGGTCTAGTGATAGTGCATGTAGCTAGATTGTGATGAAAAAGTTGTTGCCCTGTGATCAAGATCACCTGTTTATAATAAGTAGAAAATCAAGGAGAAGTAGGGCTGGGTGATCGACGACTTTGGGCCTGTTG
>JAIMKT010000016.1:0-5206 GCA_020692245.1 Microcoleus sp. GA_180221_E-2-1-MAG-45_12 | reverse complement strand
CGATACTGCTTGACCCGTGCTTGGGCTGTCTGATACCGTATATCTTCTGGAGGGATTTTTGCCATAAGATCCGAGGCTCTCTGCCATTTAGCAGCTAGGTCTAGCCACTGCGCCGCCGTTTGGGCATTTTGTCCATTATTAGCTGCCTCCTCCGCCAAAAATACCGCCTGAGCAAAATCATTGTTGGCTTGTACCATGGCAGGATTTGAGGTTGGAGCCGGGGCTTGTTGAGTTTGTTGATTAGATAAACGCCACCAGTCCCAGACTAACCATGCTAGAGCCAACACCACGATTGTGGAGCCGACACCGCCGACAATCCCCATCCATAGAGGCGTTTGTTCTTGCTGCCAGCGTCGAGAAGATACTTTGGTTTTTGTTAAATCAGCTTTCTTATCAGCTTTTTTAATATTGGCAAACTGTTGTTGATAGGGAGACTTGCCAAAAAGTTTCTTGAATATATTCGGGCGGGCAAGAACAATCTCTCGGCTCCAGAGGACTTGATTATCTGGGTCTCGGTTAATTTCTTCTAGCCAAAGAAGTTGTTGTTCCCGGACAATTCGACTATTGATCTTTACTCGGCGGATATTGCGGGGAGCCAGAGCCTCTAGAGATTGCTTAATTTCCTTGATCAAACTAATTTCTTCTAGCTGATCTTCTTGGGCGGCTTCACAGAGTAACTGGAGGACTCCATCCTCAAAAATGGCTCGTGTCCGGACTCCTCTCTGGGCAAGTTGCTGATTGAGAATTTGAATAATGGCTGCCACACTGCCTTCATGGGCTTGAAGGGCGATATTATCCATAGATTCTGGCATTTGAGGATGGAGCATAGCTTTGATTTAACCTGATGACTGTACCTAATAATATCTAAAATTTTGAACCACAGGTTAGATAATATTGCTGTTTGAGTTAATTATTTTTCTTCTAGATTTTTCCGTGAGATTAGTTTTAGAGGAGCGATCGCTGCCCTGAAGACTGAATAGAGGATTTATAATTAGTAAATGTTTCCTAAACCCAATGAAAAAAAATAAGTTTTCCTCAATATTTCAAATATTTCATCTCCCCCAACTAAGCCCCCAAGTCTGGCTACTGGCGAGCGGTAGACTCCTTTCTCAAATTGGCAATGGCTTTACCCTATTTTATGCACCCATATTTTTTGTGAATCAGGTGGGGATTCCAGCTACGGTGGTTGGCTTTGCCTTGGGTATGGGATCGATCGCCGGGGTAGTCGGCAGATTCTTGGGAGGAACCCTTGCAGATAGTCCCGCTTGGGGTAGGAAAAAAACCTTAATTTTATCGGCGGCAGTCTCAGCGATCGCAGACGTGGCTCTTGTCCTTGCCAATGGATTTCCAGTCCTTCTCCTAGGGAATATTCTCATGGGCTTGGGCATCGGTTTATACTGGCCAGCTACCGAAGCAGCCGTTGCTGATTTCACCACTCCAGAGCAACGTAATGAAGCCTTTGCCATTACCAGACTAGCCGATACTACAGGTTTAGGTGCGGGAGTTGTCTTGGGAGGATTATTAATTACTTATACCGGAAATTATCGAGCTTTATTTATTATTGATGGAATTTCTTTTTTGATTTTCATGGCAGTAATTTATGTCGCCATTACTAATAAACAGCCTCCAGTTTCCGAACATCAAAAATCTCCATGGCAAGCATGGGGTATTGCCCTCCGGGATAAAATATTTCTGATCTTTTTGTTAGTTAATATTCTCTTTACTACTTATCTAGCCTACGTCAATAGTACGATGCCCCTTTACTTTACCAATTTTGTGGCAGGATTTTCCCAAGGAACTGTGAGCTTTTTATTCTCCTTTCATATAATCTTTGCGGCGGTGCTACAAATGCCCATTGCCAGATTTCTAAACCGTTTTAGTCGAATTCATTCCTTGATCTTTTCTATTTTGCTTTGGGGTATAGGGTTTATTCTCGTCTGGTTAACAGGGGTGGCGACTTGGGGAAATTTACTTTGGGCTGGGATGGCGATGATGGTTTTAGGTATAGCAATGGTGGCGTACAATCCTGCGGCTAGTTCCTTTGTGGTGGAGCTGGCTCCTCCAGAGTCCCGGGGAATTTATCTTTCTCTCAATTCTCAGTGCTGGGCGATCGGCTACTTTATTGCCCCAATTTTAGGAGGATGGGTACTGGAAACTGCGGCTCAGGGAGAATCATCACGACTAATTATTGATAATTTTTGGTTAATTAATGCCGCTAGTATTAGTATGGGGATTTTTACACTGTTATATCTAGATAAAAAATTTAAGGCAAAGACTAGAGATTTACACAAATCAAGTTCTCTTAATTAAATCTATAAATAGAAAGTCTATGAATCAATCCCAATAGCTATTAAATAGCTCATAGATCTCAGCTAAGTAAATTTATAAATTACCTAAAATCTAAAACTAAATCCTAAACCTAAAAATCATGAGTGCAGAAATTATTTGTGTGGGAACTGAACTACTACTGGGGGAAATCTTAAATAGCAATGCTCAATTTTTGGCTCAGGAATTAGCAAACTTGGGTATTCCTCACTATTATCAAACTGTGGTTGGCGATAATCCCGATCGCATTAAAGGTGTAATAGCCACTGCCCAAAACCGGGGGAGTAAAATTCTGATTTTTACTGGGGGACTGGGCCCGACTCCTGACGACCTAACTACAGAGACGATCGCCGACTTTTTCCAAACTCCCTTAGTTGAAGATTCGGAAACCATTGCTGATATCACCCAAAAATTCGCCCAGCGTAATCGGGTCATGACGGACAACAATCGCAAACAAGCCCTCATTCCCCAAGGAGCAAAAATTTTACCCAACCCCACAGGCACAGCACCGGGGATCATCTGGCAAATTGCCGACCTCACCATTTTTACCTTTCCGGGAGTTCCCAGTGAAATGATCCGCATGTGGCAAGAAACGGCTGTTCCCTTCCTGAAAAGCCAAGGCTGGGGCAAGGAAATCATCTACAGTCGTACCCTCAGATTTTGGGGCATTGGGGAATCAAACCTAGCGGAGAAAGTTAGTAAATACTTTGATCTGACTCAACCCACCGTGGCTCCCTACGCTGGCAATGGGGAGGTACGCTTGCGAGTTTCCGCCCGGAGTGACTCCCCAGAAAAAGCCCTAGAAATTATCACCCCCGTGGCGATCGAACTCCAGAAAATTGCTGGCCTAGATTACTTCGGGGCAGATGAGGCAACCTTAGCCTCCACCGTGGGAGAAATATTATTATCTAGAGGAGAAACCCTTGCAGTGGCGGAATCTTGCACTGGAGGAACTCTGGGACAGATGCTAACGGCGGTAGCGGGGAGTTCTAGCTATTTTATGGGCGGGGTAATTTCCTACGATAATGCGGTCAAGGTTAAACTTTTGGATGTCAACCCGAAAACCCTGAAAAGATTGGGAGCAGTTAGCGACAGGGTAGCCAAACAAATGGCAAAGGGAGTCCGGAAGCGGCTAAAAACTACGTGGGGGCTGAGTATCACGGGGATTGCTGGACCCGGCGGTGGCAGCGCAGATAAACCCGTAGGCTTAGTTTATATTGGGTTATCGGGAGCCGATGGGACAAAATTAGTGTGGGAATATACCTTTGGAGAACACCGGAGCCGAAGTGGTATCCGCCATCTAAGTGCCTGTAATGCGTTGGATCAGTTACGGCGATATTTATTATCTAAGTAGTCCTAGTCTAAGAAAAGTCTGAGAGCAGAGAAATTAGTTTCAGGTAGTCTAGATATAGCAGGGCGATCGATTACCTAAACTCTAACAAATCTAATCAGGACTTGATTAACTATGGGAGAACTACAAGGCATAGATTGGCTTGCTTGGGGGCAGATCGGCTCCGTGGGTTTGCTGGGATTTTGGCTGGCAATGAACTTAGGGGCAAATGATGTTGCTAATTCCGTCGGCACTTCCGTCGGCACAAAGGCTTTATCTGTAGGGCAGGCTTTAGTTTTAGCGGGAATTTTGGAATTTTTAGGAGCGGTGTTTTTTGGCGATCGAGTCATTCAAACCCTTGCAACTCAGATCGTTAATGCAGAAACCTTTGCAACCCAACCCCAAATTCTATTGCTAGGAATGATCGCTGTCCTGATCACTGGGGCAATCTGGCTACAACTTGCTACCCATTGGGGCTTTCCTGTGTCTTCTTCCCAAGCTGTGGTGGGATCGATCGCCGGATTTACCCTTGCTGCTGCTGGATTTTGGGCTGTTAACTGGCAAAGTATCGGTATAATTTCTGCCCTTTGGTTAGTAACTCCCCTATTAAGCGGAGTGGTGGCTTGGTTCTTCCAGTCCATCATTAGGTGGGGGATATTGGCAAATCCTCAAGGCTGGGGACGATTACAGGAATGGTTGCCTTGGTTAAGTTGGGCGATCGCTGCCATCTTTGGAGGCATAGTTTTACCCGTAATCTTGAGCCATTTACCGACAGGCTGGGGAGGTGTGACAGCCCAAGGTTTTTTAGGAATTTGGATAGGCTTAGGAGCGATCGGGATTTTTTTATTCAGCAACGGAGCGAAGATGGGGATTGAGTCCCAGTTTAGTCGCCTCCAGATCCTGAGTGCGGGATTTGTTGCCTTTGCCCACGGAGCCAATGATGTGGGAAATGCGATCGCTCCGGTGGTGATCATCACCTATATTTTTCAAACTGGAGCCGTACCTACAGAAAACTTAGATATCCCCTTGCCCGTAATTCTCCTTGGCGGTGGCGGCATTGTTACAGGTTTAGCCCTTTGGGGACAGGCAGTGATGAGGACGATCGGGAATAACCTAACCCCGCTTTTACCCAGTGGCGGTCTAGGAGCAGAATTAGCCACAGCCACTACAGTTTTATTTGCCTCCCGCTTGGGCTTACCAGTGTCTACTTCCCATGCCCTAGTTGGTGCAGTGCTAGGTACGGGTTTAGGAAAGGATCGATCGAAAATAAACTGGGAAATAGCTAAAAATATTATGTTGACTTGGATTGTAACAATTCCCCTAACCACAGGTTTATCAGCTCTAATCTTCCTAATTTTGAGATTTTTTTACAGATGATAAATTCTATTTCTATTAAAGTACTTCAGTGCGGCGGCTAAAGCCGTTACTACAAAAAATCAACCTCAAAAAAAAGCACCCCCCATAGAGAGGAGTGCAGTTACTTAGGAGCTAGAAAAGACTAGCTAGATTTACTTTTACTTCGAGAATTAACCATTGATGGAAGGAGCTTCC
>JAIMKT010000015.1:59596-67017 GCA_020692245.1 Microcoleus sp. GA_180221_E-2-1-MAG-45_12 | reverse complement strand
TTGAGAAACATGGCTTTGTTACCACTACGAACTAGGCACCGGACCTGATGCCCCTCATCGATCGCCCGGCGGACTACCTGTCTGCCCAGAGTGCCAGTGGCACCAACTACAAGTATTTTCATTAATAGCTTAATTTATTAAAAAGTTTTGAGATGTTAAAATTTATCTACCCATGATTTATCTACCCATGTCAGATAATATCTATTCTTCGCCGCCCTGCATTTTTAGCAAAAAGTAACCTAAACCAATACCCACAAAAATTAGGGAAAAAGACAAAACTCCGGCATTGAGCATTTCTGGATTCATAGTATCTACTCCTTAACAAATACAAATTTTAGTAAGTTTATTTTGATGACTAAATTTTGCTAACTGAATTTTGCTGACTCAGGAAAAAATTTCAATCTCTATTAAGATACCAGTTATATGAGTAAAGTTAAACATTTCTTTACAGAAAAAAAACCGAGTCGAGAAACCCTAGCTCCAGACGCAGTTTACCTCGTCCCCAAGGCGATCCCCAACCTTGTAATCCCGGTGGGCGATCCGGCGGGGATCGGTATGGAGGTAGTTCTGAAGGCTATGGCTACAGTAAATCCAGCTTACCAAATTACCTTGGTGGGGACAAAGAGTTTACTTATCCAAACCTACGAAAATTTATCTAAGAATTTATCTGAGAATTCATCTCTTGCCTCAACTGCTCACCCGATCGATCACCCTAAATTAGTGAATCCCGATCGACTAAGTATTATTGATGTGCCTCTGGCTCCAGAAATTTTACGAGAAATTACTCCGGGGGTGGGAAATGCGGCAAGTGGGGCTGCAAGTTTTGCCTACCTGCAACGGGCGATCGAGGCGACTTTAAGTGGGGAATTTCAGGCGATCGTCACGGCTCCCATTGCCAAGTCAGCGTGGAAAATGGCGGGGCATAATTATCCCGGACAAACGGAAGTCCTAGCTATATCTGCGGGAGTAGAACGTTATGGAATGCTTTTTGTGGCTCGATCGCCCCACACTGGCTGGATGCTACGAACCCTTTTGGCAACTACCCATATTCCCCTCGCTGCCGTCCCCAAAGCCCTAACGCCCCAACTCCTTGACCAAAAACTTGATCTGTTAATCGAGTGTCTCCGGGAAGATTTTGGCATCCCTCAGCCCCGGATTGCGATCGCCGGACTCAATCCCCACAGTGGTGAAGCAGGACAACTCGGCACCGAAGAGCAGGACTGGTTGATCCCGTGGCTGCAATCTCAACGGGTAAAATATCCCCAAGCCATTCTCGATGGTTTTATTCCCCCTGATACTCTCTGGGTTAAACCGGGTCAAGCATGGTATGGTAACCTACCCACTGGAGATCATCTTGGGAATAGTCTTGTAGATAACTTTGCTAATAAATTGATTGATAATCCTGCCCCGAAAATTCCTCAAGCCCACGATGCTTACCTTGCCCTCTACCACGATCAGGGCTTAATTCCTGTGAAGCTCATGGCGTTCGATCGAGCCATAAATACTACTATTGGTTTACCCTTTGTGCGGACTTCTCCAGATCACGGTACTGCCTTTGATATTGCAGGGCAAGGTATTGCTGATCCTCGGAGTATGGGGGCGGCGATCGACCTAGCGGCTGAGTTAGCCATCACCAAAAAATCAATCCTAGAATAATCAGCCACAGAGAGGAATTACCATACCTTCTCTAGCTAGGGAACTGTTACTAAAAGCTGTTTTGACTACTGCGCCCAGATTGTCGAGGAGGTCATCATCATAGTCTGGATCGTAGCTAGAAAGGACAAGGGCTTTGACTCCAGCTATTTTTGCGAGGCGGACTCTTTCTAACCACAGGGATTCTAAGCTGGTTAAAGATAACCCCGGATGGTGGAGGCGCGGGGCAGCAAGGATCAGAAGGTCTATATTTTCAATGAGTTTTTGGAAATCATCATTGCCATCGTAGATATCAGGAGCCGTAGCATAGACAACACTGCATCCCTGCCAAGTAATCCGGTAAGCGATCGAGCGATGGTCGTAGTTAATATAGCTCATGGTGATCTCAATCTCATCCAAGGAAAAGCTGTTTTCTGGAGCAATGGCATGAAATTCTAGCTTTGCCCCCATGACTTGAATTGGCACCGGAAAATTGGGAGGCAACATTTGATTAGACAAGCGTTGCTGCATCGATTCTCCCTCGGCAGTAGCGGCTCCGTAGAGATGAAAATGATTGATGGGGATAAAAGCCGGGACAAAAAAGGGAAATCCCTGAAGCCGATCCCAGTGACAATTACTAAAAAAGATGTGGGCTTCTACGGGCATCTGGCGCAAGAGGTGATTGCCTAGTACCCGCAGACCACTACCACCATCAAAAATTAGGCGTTTAGAACCTAGACACATTTCCACGCAGGGAGTGTTACCACCGTAGCGGACGGTATCCTTGCCCGGCGTAGATATACCATCACGGACTCCCCAAAACTGAACTATGAAATCGGTGGTGGCGGCGTTATTTACCATAACAGCTTAAGCATTGAATATCTTTGAGCTTGAGTACCATAGATGACGGATTGAGAAATTAACAGGGGAGAATTTACGAAAAACTTTTTCCTAGGCTACTACTAAAAGTGAAATCTTACAATTCTAGTATTGCTGCTATTTCGATCGCCTCACCCTTTGTCAATCAGCCAATGTGTTATTTAAGTTAACAACAAATCAATAAATATAGATCAGTAGTTGCTTAGTTAACACAGTAGTTTAGCAGTAGTTGCTAGGTTAATATTTTTTATACTGTATTTTTATACGGTAATTTAACCTGCCATTCAGCCTGTAATTTTGACGGAGTTGGCAAGGGGGGAAACCGGATCTGCTTTAAGACGCAGAAAATTGTTTGAGATGCCTTAGTAACAACTAGTAATAGCCAATTATTTAGATTTACTAGAAGATTTTGGAGGTTCAGGTAACTATATTTTGAGCCAGTTAAATCATAGCCCCTAATATAGTTACCCTCTTGTGAGCTAAATCACAGCTTATCCAGAAAAAACCTCTAAAAAGCTCTAATTTTTAGCAGCCTCGATGCATTTCTCAACTAGAGGCATAACTTGATCAATATCTTGCCAGCCCAGAATTTTAGTTTCCTTCTTCTCTAGATTTTTGTAAGTGCGGAAGAACTCTGCGATTTCATCTAGACGATGCTGCGGAATGTCCTTGAGAGACTTTACTTGACTATAGCGTGGATCTTTGTCGGGGACACAGAGAATTTTTTCATCTCGATCGCCACCATCGATCATTTCCAGCATTCCTACGGGACGAGCCGCAATCACACAACCGGGAAAGGTAGGCTGATCCATAATCACCATGCCATCTAGGGGGTCGCCATCATCGGCAAGGGTATTGGGGACGAAGCCATAATCCCAAGGGTACTGGACTGAAGCATAGAGGACTCGATCGAGGGCAAAAGCATTAATATCTTTATCAAATTCGTACTTATTTTTGCTGCCAGCAGGAATTTCAATCAAAACATTGAGCAATCCCGGCTTAGGTTGGGGGGGGATACGGGTTAAATCCATGCAAACTCCTTTTTTGTCGTAACTAATTTTTGCCATGACTAAGTTGTAACTTAGTTGACATTTTCCCACATTGCTTGCCGTCAAGGGCTACGCCTAGGGATTTTACGCTCAAACAGCGATCACAGGCAAGACCTATTTCCTATCATTAAAGGAGGTAAGAAACCCTTGGCTCCGTGGGTTGGCGAATTAAATAATCATAAATAGGTGTTTTTTCAAATGTTGGCAGCCCAGAAACTGATTGCTCTTTTAGCTTGAAAATCTTCTCCCCCAGAACTAATGGCTCTTTTCTGCGGGTTAATTTTCCATTCTTTGTCTCTAGAAAAATTACATCAGAACTCTTAACAGATCTTCTAGGAACTCCTTCAACGATACCAGACCATTCCTCCTCTGTACTAACTGTCTGGAGCAGTCCATCTTGCGATATAATTATTTCTTGCCAGTTCTTTGGTAAACGATAGATTCGGGGTGGATACTGCCAGTGCTGGGGAAAGTTATAAATGCTGGGCAAAATTAAATAAAGAACATCAAGGAATTTAATTTGTCGGGTATCAGGAATCCCGGTTAAATCTTTTCTAAGAAATAGTAATTGGCGAGTATCTCTTAGCCCCGTTGGTTCCAGAAATATTACAGTCCCATCCGTAATATCTGGCATCAGAGCGATCGCATCAGTCCAAAAAGCCCGCTGATGACTCCAACTTGTCTTATAGTCGTACTGTACAGTCAAGCCAAATCCTATCAGCAACGTCAGATAAGCAGCCAGCCCCCAAATAGCCAAACGTTGACGACCATACTTTTTGGCTACACCAACTAGCATCAAGAGCAAACTAGCAAGTAAAATAGATGCTCCAAAGACAGCCACAGAATGAACTCTAGTCCCCCTGCCACTGACAGAAAATCCTAGGGTAGTGAGAGTGAGGGGATAGGCTAAGACCAACATCATTAGTCCAATTAAGACTGCCTTTGTAAACCCACCAAGATTTTCAGTGATTTTACTGGGAAGCCAAGTTAAACCAACCAGGCTTTTTCCTCCTCCAGATATACTTAATGAGCGACAAAAATCCCCTTGTGATAATATCCATCCCAAACCACAAAAGCACAAGATTAATACTCCATAATATTCTTTAGGCAAAGTGAATAGTACTGACATCGGACGATACACGAACATAATCATTGCCGTAATTGGTCCGACAATTGGATTGCTAATAAATAATAAATTTGTATAGAAATTGGGCTTGGCAATATTTCTTTCTCCTATAAAACCTCGAATAATAGCCACAAAAATAATCATTACGGCCAAAACCAAAGCATGTTTATAGAAATTCTTTATATTTTTCCTAGACCACTCTTCTTGTAATAGTGGAGCGACAAGAAAAACTGGAAATGCTGTTTCATAGCATAGTAAAGACAAAAAAATAATACCATAAGAAAGTTTTATTCTATGGGCAAGGTAGCAATGAATTGCAATGAGTAAAATTGTCAGAGACGGCTGTATTCCTAAGGAATGAGTTAGAAAAGGCTGTGTGGTATCCGCAGGAAATAGAGAGAATAAGAGGGAACCTAGCAGAGCAAATCCATAGCTTTCAAACAAGCATCTTAGTAAAATATAAAAAAGAAAAGCATTGGTACTAAGAATTATAGCCCCTAACCAATAAGCAACTTTTAGTCCTCCTAGCTTAGTAGCAATGGATGATAACACAACAATAAGAGTTGGGTGAAGAGGACGACCCTGACTAAATCTTAGGTCTGTAAAGTTATGGATAATAAATTCTCCTAAATCAGAAAATGTCATACTCATGCTCAGAGCAATTCTACCCCAATCATCTTCATAAAGACCAAATTCCAGATGGTATAAAAAGTGAGTTATCCAAGTCGTTATAACTAAAATGAGCAATATTACGATACTTTTCCGTTCTTTAATCACAGAAAAAAAGGAGTTATGTCTATTGATCAACATTTCAATTATTCCTCTTAAATTTATTACTTTCCCACTTAAAATCAAATATTCATAATCTGTATATATAGGAATCCTAAATCATTTGCTGACAGTCGCTAAGTCAAATTACTTCTAGTCGGTGGTTTTAATCGCCTTCGGTAAGTAAAATTATTTAGGATTGCTACAGTTACTGCTTGGTTATTATCAGCTTTATAGCCTAAAGACTACGTGAAAACAACTATATCTCTAATTTAGGGTTATAGATATAAACTTTGGTTACAAAAAATAACTTTTGTATTTAAACAATGGGTTACAAGCCTAGGCTTCTTATACCACTAGAGCCATAAATAAAGACTTGTATGTGCTATTTAAAAAGGAAAGTTGCATTTTTTGAAATTACTCACTAAAAATCTCGGAGCAGAGAATATTGTTTTGGTGAGTTGAGATTTGCTGGAAATTAACCAAATATTGTAGGTAAATATACTTGTCTATGGCGATCCTAAATGATTTATAGAACCCATTTGGGGTCTTCTCTGAAACCCTTGTAGAGAGTCTAGCCTAGCCGGAATTGCTTATTTAGGTGAAAGCCATATGTAGAAAGAGTCCTAGTATAAATATCAAATGGGTTTTATAAACTTTAGAGGGTTGAGAATGGTGAAGTTTCTGGGTGCGCTATTCTCAACCCGATTAGGATTGCTATATAACATCAAGAAAATTAAGGGGGAATATCTAGATAAAGGCTGAGTTTTCAGATTTCCTCTAATTGGCGGCGATAAAAAAGTAAGGGGTTTTTTCGAGTTACGAAGGGAAGTCTTTACTAAAGAAATCATTATGCTTTGAGGAATGATATTGTTTGTAGGGTTGTTATTTTCCCAAAACCGGGGATGACTGCTGGTAACTCTAGTAATTTAGATTGAACAAATAATAATTCTATGTAACTATTGGCATAGTGAGTTTATTAAGCAAATTTAATTAGTTAAGTTCATGATCCTGCCGCTTATCCGTCGCTCCCTTGCTAAGATTCTAGGTCGTGTTTCTCTGGGGACTGTGTTAACTATTCCTGTTGTCCTTCAGACTCTGGGAGTGGTGGTGGTGACAAGCTATCTTTCTTTTCTTAACGGACAGCAGGTTGTTAATGGACTAGTAGAACAGTTGCTGATCGAAAATAGTTACCAAATCGATCTCTACCTCAATAACTTTTTAGACCAGTCCAGAATTATTAGTAGAATTAATGCCGATGCGGTGCGTTTGGGACAGATAAATCTGACGGATTTAAGTCAACTAGAAACCAAGTTAGCTACTCAAATTAGTCAATTTCCAAACGTTAGCTCTATTCTCTACGGCAGTACCCAAGGAGAATTGCGGGGGGCAACAAAACTAAATACGGGGTTAAGTATTCTAGTTGCTAACCAAGATGCGCCTCGGGACATTTTTGTTTACTCTATCAATTCTCAAAATGCTCGTGGTGGGCTAAAAGCAGTGAATTCTCTTTTGCCGGGTGATCGCAATATTACCGATCGACCTTGGTATCAAGCTGCGGTGAGCAAGAATAGACTTACTTGGAGTCCGATTTTTTCTCGCTTTAGTGGTCATGAAGTCAGGGAGTTTACTTTGAATGCAGCAAACCCTGTGTATAACCCCCAAGGAGAATTGCAGGGAGTGATGGCAGTCAACCTTGATCTCATGGAAATTAGTTATTTCTTGAACCAAATGTTTCAGATTAAGGGGGGAGAAGTTTTTATTGTGGAGCGGTCGGGGGCTTTGGTGGCAAGTTCTGATGGGCAGAAACCTTTTAGGCAAGATGCTGAGGGAAATTTAGCTCGTATTGCGGCGATCGAGAGTAGCAATCCCTTGATTCAAGCGGCAGCTCAGTATTTACAAACTCAAGATATCCAGTGGCAGAGGATGCAATCGGCAAAAAACTTTCATTTTCACAAAAAATTTCA
>JAIMKT010000015.1:58323-59586 GCA_020692245.1 Microcoleus sp. GA_180221_E-2-1-MAG-45_12 | reverse complement strand
GCTTCATCCCCCCTAAAAACCGAGGAAGAGCAGATATTGTGGGGCTGGCTGAACTCAGATAATTACTTTATTAGAACTACGCCTTACCAAGACCCGATGGGCGTAGATTGGCTGGTGGTGGTCGTGGTTCCCGAATCTAGCTTTATGGGACAGGTGCAACAAAATACCTACATCACAGTAATTTTTTGTATCATTGCACTGGTGATTGGGATTAGCTGTGGGGTGTGGACGACTCGCTGGTTGGTAGAACCCTTGTCTCGTTTGAGTCGGGCAGCCAAGGCTATTAGTAAGGGAAATTTTCCCCATCCGGTGCAGATCGATCGCCTCGATGAAGTAGGGGAGTTGGGGGAAGCTTTTAATCAAATGGCGTTGCAGGTGCGGTTCTCTCTAGAAGAATTACGAGCCAGCAATGAAAAATTTCGGCGGCTGGTGGAGAATATTCCCGGTGTTGTCTATCGTTATGTTCTCCGTGCTGATGGCGGGGAGGAATTTACTTATGTTAGCCCCCAACTACAGGATATCTATGGGCTACAACCGGAATTGGTGATGGCAGATAGCAATCTAGTTTGGCAAGAAATTTTGCCGGAGGATCTGGAGCTGATGCGGCAGTTAAGGCAAGAGTCTTTTCAACATCTAGCCCCTTGGTCTGCGGAATACAGAGTTTGCCGAGATGGTCAAATCACTTGGTATCAGGGATTTTCTACTCCTGAGTTGCAGCCCAATGGAGATGTGGTCTGGGATGGAGTGATTTTTAATATTAACGATCGCAAGCGAGCCGAGGAGTTTTTGGCTAACTACAATCAAGTCCTGACCGAAAAAGTGGGGGAACGTACAACTGAGCTTTCCCAAATGAATAAGTTATTAAAAGCAGAAATTGCTCAGCGCCGCTCGATCGAGGCAAATTTAGCCGAATCTGAGGCTAGGCTCCAAGATATTCTAGACACAGCCAATGCCTCAATTATCTTAATCCGAGTTGATTCTGTTGATTACAAGCCAGAGATTATCTATCTTTCTAAGGGACATGGGGCAGTTTTTGGTTATAGTCCAGAGGAAGTTATGAATATCAAGGGTCTATGGAGATCACGTATTCATCCCGAAGATATATCAAAGGTATTTTTTGCCCGGGCGCAAGAAATTTGTACCCTAGGTAGCGCAGTTCTAGAGTATCGTTTTTATCACAAAGACGGGAAGGTGCGGTGGATTTCTGATAACGTTGTCAGTCGGTGGGACGAAACAGCCCAGTGTTGGTTAGTAACGGCTGTG
>JAIMKT010000015.1:44122-58314 GCA_020692245.1 Microcoleus sp. GA_180221_E-2-1-MAG-45_12 | reverse complement strand
ATTACCGATCGAAAGCTTGCCGAAGCCGAACGCCTCAGTCAGCAAGTATTCCTCAGACAGATTATTGATCTAGTTCCTGCCGCTATTTTTGTCAAAGACCGGGAAGGGCGTTATCTTACTGTTAACCAAACTACTGCCAATCGCTACGGAACTACGGTGGAAGCGATGAACGGCAAAACCGCCAAAGATTTTAACCCCAACCCAGAAGAAGTCATCGACTATGAAATTAATAATCAAGAAGTCATGGATACCCGTCGCACCAAAATTATCCCCTCAAGGTTAAGCTGGAATAGTGGTAGAGATCCTTCTTGGAATCAGGTAATTATCAGTCCTTTTATTAATGCTCAGGGAGAAGTACAAGGTGTAGTCGGGATTTCGATCGATGTCACCGGCATTAAGCAAGTAGAAGAAGAACTCCGTCAAGCCAAGGAAGCCGCCGAAGCTGCCAACCGAGCCAAGAGTTTATTCTTAGCCAAGATGAGCCACGAACTCCGCACTCCCCTCAATGCCATCTTGGGTTTCTCAAAAATCATGCAGCCCCATGCCAACCTCACCCCAGAGCAGAAGCAAAATCTGGCGATCATTTGTCACAGTGGAGAACATCTTCTCAGCCTCATCAATCAAGTCCTTGATCTTTCTAAAATAGAGTCTCAAAAAATCACTATTAATTATCAAAAATGCGACCTTCATGCCCTCCTCAAAGAAGTCGAAGAAATGTTTTCCCTCAAGGCTCAAAATAAGAATTTATGGCTAACTTGTAGTCATACCCCTGATACACCCCAATATATTTACACTGACCCCACAAAACTCCGGCAGATATTAATTAATCTATTGAGCAATGGCTTGAAATTTACCAAAGTTGGTGGAGTCTCTCTCCTAGTTGGTTATCAACCTCTAGATCAGATAGGCAAACCAAAATTAGATGGCTTAGATAGTTTCGATCGTCCCAATAATATCAACAATCTTCATAACATTAATAATGAACATGGTTCAGAAAACATTGGCAATATAAATACTGGGAATATAAATGAATTAAACAACTCAAATAGGCTCGCTAGATTGGATAGTTTAAATGACTTGGATATTTTCTGTAGCAGTGAATTAGATATTAGTTTAGATGGTTCACATCTCAGGGTAGGTGATGAATTATTGCCGATGGCGGGATATGTTGTTTTTAGAATTACAGATACAGGGGTAGGTATTGATCCCCAAGAATTTCCTCTTCTTTTTCAACCCTTTAGCCAAACTAATTCTGGTCAACAAATACAGAAAGGTACAGGTTTAGGGTTACACCTTAGTCAACAGTTTGTCCGCTTATTGGGAGGAGGGATGACTGTTAGTAGTCAAGTAGGGAAAGGTAGCACCTTTAAGTTTAATCTTTCCCATTTCTCTAGAGACTTACCTGTAACAAACTCCCCAACAAATCAAATTGATTCGCAAGATTCATCTACAAATCCATCTAATAATTTGCCTGTAAATTCATCTAATAATTCATCTAACAAGCTATCTCCAAATTCCCATGTAAATTCCTCTGCAAATTTAGCAGAAAGCTTCTCCGAAGATATGGCAGAGAACCCTTTGAGTAATGACTTATCAAATATAGCCAACAATATTAATGGGAATACCTTACAAGGCTTTTCTAGTAATAATATTGGTTATTATGATGGGGATTTATCAACAATGAATATCTTAAGTAATATTTCTCTATTTAATTCTTCTCTCCCCGATTTAGTCTCAGAAAATATTCCACCCCTCTCCTCAAATTGGTTACTAAATTTTCAAAGGTCAATTATCCAAGGAGATATAATCGTAGTGCGATCGCTAATCCAAGAAATTGCCCTCAGCCATCCCCTGCTTTATCAGACTTTGAACCACCTAGCTGATGAGTATAAACTAGAACAGCTTCTTGATTTGGCTCAAGCCCTCAAGACCTAACGTAATGTGAAAGGTAAAAGTTAGAGAGAATGTGTAATATTGAGAAGAAATTTGAAGTAATACGACGATGAAAAACCTGCCTAATTCCCTAAAACATCATACTTGGCGAATTTTGGGCAGACTACCCTTAAGGTTCCTCTATACCTTACCCTTGATCGCCCAGGTAGTCGGGGTTAGCTCGATCGCCATATTTTTAATCAGTTCTCCAGTGCAACTATCCCAAACCTTGGTGCTGCTATTTTTGGTAGTTGTTCTCTTTACCACTCTGACTAGCTTGGTAATGGCAAGGCATGTCACTCTCCAGCATCTTGCCCTCAAACGGCAGGCAGCAGAACTATCGGCTCTCAATACTCAGCTAGCGGCGGAAATTCATCAGCGCCAAACAGTCGAAGCAAACCTAACCGAATCCCAATCTTTATTTAAGTACGTCCTTGATAATGCGGTGGCGGCGATCACCTGCTTTCGAGTTTATCCTCCAGACTACAGGCGCGAATATTTATATTTTTCTGCTGGACAAAAACAAATATTTGGCTACACTGCGGAAGAATTGCTGGCTGACATCACTCTTTTTACTTCTAGGGTTCATCCCGAAGATAAAATTCATACTTGGGACATCTTAGATGCCACAGTCTGTCAAGAAAATTCTCGGAATATTGAATATCGTTACTATCATCCCGATGGCCAGATGCACTGGATTTCCGACTATCTATTTTCTCGCTGGGATGCTGCAAAAGAATGCTGGTTTGTGACCGCAGTAGCTACGGATATTACCAATCTGAAACTTATGGAAACTGCCCTCCGGGATAGTGAAACCAAATTTCGCAGCGCTTTCTACAATACGGCGATCGGCATGAATATATGTAGCAACTATGGTCGATTCCTCCAAGTAAATCAAGCCTTTTGCCAGATGCTGGGCTATACCGACGTAGAGCTACTAAATCTTTCCTTTCAAGATGTCACCTATCCCGGAGATGTAGACTTAGATATTTCTCTGCATAATCAAATAATGGAGGGAGAAATCCCCTACTACCATCTAGAAAAGCGTTATGTACGTAAAGAGGGTGGTCTTGTCTGGGTGCTGTTGAGTGTGACTCCCATTCGAGACCAAAATCAACAGCCTCTGTACAGTGTTTCCCATGCCCAAGATATCACTGCTCGCAAACAAATGGAAACCGAGCTACGGGAGCAGCGTAATTTTTTCCAACAGGTAGTCAACACTGTCCCCAATCCAATTTTTGTTAAGGATCAGCAAGGCAGATTTCTCACAGCCAACCAAGCCACTTCAGATATCTATGCCATGCCCATCAACCAAATTATTGGGAAAACCCATGCAGAACTAAACCATGATCAGGAGCAGAGTGAGCAGTTTCTCCAGAGTAATCAACAAGTATTCATCCAAGGCACAACCCAATCCTATCCTTCTCAGGTAATTACCAATCGTTTGGGGGAAAAGCGTTGGTATTACACGATGATCAGTCCTTTCTTTGATACTCAAGGCAACAGTCAGGGGGTGATCGGTTCTTCTACGGATATTACTGAGCTGAAGAAAATTGAAGAAGAACTACGCCAAGCGAAGGAAGCGGCAGAAGCTGCTAATCAGGCAAAAAGCACTTTCCTTGCCCACATGAGTCATGAGCTACGGACTCCTTTGAATGCAATTTTGGGATTTTCGCAACTCATGGAGCGCCAACCAAATCTGACCCCAGAGCAACAGGGCAACCTCGGTATTGTGATTTCTAGTGGTGAGCATTTACTGAGTTTGATTAATCAGGTTTTGGATCTATCGAAAATTGAAGCGGGTCGATCGAACTTCCAAGGACAGACGTTTAATCTTTATCAACTCATAGAAGAAGTGGTAGAGATGTTTCAGTTGACAGCAGAGCAGCAAGAGTTACAGCTTACCTACGAGTTTGCGCCTCTAGTTCCTCGGTATATCTATACAGATCAATTAAAATTGCGACAGATTTTGTTGAACTTGGTGAATAATGGGTTGAAATTTACCAAGGTTGGTGGCATAACAATTAAGATTGAAATTCTTGGCGATGATCCCCAAAATATCATTAAAAATTATACTTCTCCCCTTGATGATAATGCGGAGGTACATTTAAGGTTTACGGTAAGTGATACGGGCTGCGGGATTGCCTCTCAAGAGATCGATCGACTATTTCAACCCTTTAGCCAAACTACCTCTGGACAAAAGATTCCCGGTAGCACGGGGCTGGGGCTGAGTATTAGTCGAGGCTTTGCCCAACTGCTGGGGGGAGATATGCACATCCACAGTGTTCTTGGTCAAGGGACTAGTATCGAATTTCAAATTGTTGCTTGGGTTAGTGAACCGGAACTGCTCGATACCACAGGCACCACAGAGCTTCCGATCCAGACTACTCCCCATCGAATTTTAATTGTAGAAACCGCAGAGGTCGATCGACAAATCCTTAAAGATATCCTCCACCCCCTTGGTTTTAGTCTCCAAGAAGCTGAAAATACTCAGGAGACGATCGCCCTGTGTCAACACTGGCATCCCAACATTATTTTTATCAATCTAGAGTTGATCGACCCAGAAATTTCTAAACTTAGTTTAGCCTCTACAGAAATGCTAAGCATCCCTAGAGCCAAGATTATTGCCATCTGTACAGCGATTCCCCAGCCCGAATTTCCCCTATTTACCAGCTATGATGACTATCTAGTCAAACCCATCCGCGAAGGAAAAATCTTTAAGATCCTAGCTAAACACTTACAGCTATCCTATATAAATAGTCAGTCCAACCCCGTAGCTAAACCGACCATTAAACCAATTCCCTCAGCTATACCCCCCAGTTCAGGCATCTCTCCTCCCCTAATGAGCCTCGGCTCCCTAGTACCTACGATCAAAAAAGCTAAACTAGTTCATCCCCTGAAACCCCTTACTCCCATTATCTCGGAGCAGCAACTAACTACAATTAAAGAAGAGTTGCTCAATCTCCCCAAAGACTTACTCTGTGAGCTAGAAATAGCTTTAGTTGAAGGGGATATCCAAGTCATCAATACTCTAACTTCAGAAATTCAGCAGTTCCAGCCCGAATTAGCCTCCCTCCTCCATCCCTTGGTTAGCCAATATCAATTTGAGGCTCTTCTCAACCTATTGCCACCGTTGACTAATTCAGACTAACCTATGACGACACCACCAGATTTTTCAGATATCTATGAACTTCAAGGGAATATATTAGTAGTGGATGATACTCCTGCTAATATCAACCTGCTGACCCAAATTCTGGCAGAGCAGGGTTACAAAATCAGAGTGGCTCCTAGTGGAAAATTGGCTCTAAAATCTGTCCAATCCCATCCTCCCGACTTGATCCTGCTGGATATTAATATGCCGGATTTGAATGGCTATGAAGTTTGCCAGCAACTAAAAGCAGCACCAGCCACAGCCAATATTCCGGTGATTTTTGTATCCGCCTTGGGTGAGGTGATGGATAAGGTAAAAGCCTTTGAAGTCGGGGGGATCGATTATATTACCAAGCCCTTTGAACCCTTGGAGGTGTTGGCAAGAATTCAAAACCAGATGCGGATTAAACTCCTCCAAGAACATTTAGAGCAACAGAATAAACAACTAAATAAACAGATGCAACTGCGGCGGCAGTCGGAGGCAGAGTTGCGATTATTGCTGGCAACTACTCAGGCGGTGAGTCGTCAAGAAGATGTGAATTCGGCGCTGCAAGTGGTACTGCGGCTGGTTTGTATTACAACCCAATGGGATTATGGGGAGGCCTGGATTCCCAATGAGGATCGCGATTTTATGGAGTGTAGTCCGGGGTGGTATGGGAGCGATCGCGGTTTCCAGAATCTGCATACTCAAGCCTTAAATTTTCGGATTAATTTGAATGAGGGTTTGGTCGGCAAGGTGTGGGCAAATCGGGAATTTGTGTGGATCAAAGATCTATCTACGGATCCGGAGGTGTTTATCAATCCAGAAAGACCTTTGTCGGGGGGATTGCGATCGGTCTTTGGCATCCCCATTGTCCACCACGAAGAAGTATTAACGGTGCTAATTTTCTATCGCCGCCGGATCACCCCCATTGACCAAAATTTAATTGACTTAATTAGTGGTGTGGCTACCCAACTGGGATCTTTGATTCAACACAAACGCACCGAAGAGATTCTCAACATTACCCAAGAGCGCTACCACAGTATTGTGGAAAATGCAGTGGAAGGTATTTATCAAACAACCCCCGAAGGTCAATATCTCAGCTCAAATGCGGCTTTGGCGAGGATCTACGGCTATGCTTCTCCAGAGGAAATGATTCTGGGTTTGCAGAATATTAGTGGTCAACTCTACGTGGATTCCCGGCGCCGTGAGGAGTTTATTCATATGGTGGAGACAAATAATGCGGTCTTGGGGTTCGAGTCTCAGGTGTATCGCAAAGATCGATCGATTATCTGGATCTCAGAAAATGCCAGAACTGTACGGGATTCTAAGGGGAAGATTCTTTACTACGAAGGGACGGTTTCTGATATTACGGAACGCAAATTTGCCGAAGAGCAGACGGAGAAGTTATTAATTAATATTCTGCCGAAGCCGATCGCCCTACGTCTCCAAGAAAAACAGGGCGTTATTGCCGATAGCTTTGGGGATGTCAGTGTGCTATTTGCCGATTTGGTGGGCTTTACGGATTTTTCTAGTGAAAAGACACCGAGGGAATTGGTAGAGTTGTTGAATTTGATTTTTAGTGAATTTGACAAACTCACCGAGAAGCATGGATTAGAAAAAATTAAGACCATTGGTGATGCCTACATGGTGGTGGGAGGACTGCCGACTCCTAGAGATGATCACGATCGCTCGATCGCCCACATTGCCCTAGACATGCAGGAAGCCATCAACAATTTCAACCAAAAAAATCAGCAAGCTCTCACCCTCAGAATTGGCATTAATATTGGGCCAGTGGTCGCTGGAGTGATTGGTTTGACGAAATTTATCTACGATCTCTGGGGAGATACGGTGAATGTGGCTTCGCGGATGGAGTCTAGTGGGATTCCGGGACAAATTCAAGTAACAGAGGTGGTGTATCAGCGCCTGCAAGGGGAGTTTATTTTCCAAGAGCGGGGCTGTATTCCCATTAAGGGCAAAGGAGAAATGATGACCTATTTATTATTAGGATCAAAAAATTAGAGATTACTTAAATATGATGCAGTTTGCGCCAGTTTATCCCCTGATCTATCAGGTTTTACATCGTTTGTTTCCCGGCTGTCTGTGGTCTGGCTCTGGACAAGGGAAATACATCGCCCTGACCTTTGATGATGGGCCCCATCCAACTCATACTCTGCCCCTATTAGATGTGTTGGAGCAGTACGGGATTACGGCAAGTTTTTTCTGGCTAGGGATTTGTGTGGAAAGGTATGGCTCGATCGCCCAAAGGGTAGCCCAAGGAGGACACTGGATTGGCTTGCATGGTTATCAACATCATAATTTTCCCTTCCTTACTCCCTCAGAACTCCAGTCCAGTCTCCGGCAAACCCAGCAAATTATTAGTAATACCTGTGGTATTGACCCGGCAACTCTCCGGGATGTACGTCCCCCCAATGGTATTTTTACCCCCAAGACTTTACAACTTTTGCGCCAATGGGATTACCGTCCGGTGATGTGGAGTGTGGTTCCCGAAGATTGGACTCGCCCCGGTATTGCCAAAGTTGCCCAGAGGGTCTGCCGTCAAACAAATCCTGGTTCCCTGATTGTCCTCCATGATGGATTTTTTGGGGGGATGGATTGTGCTGCCAGTGCGAGGCTAATTATTCCCCAACTCCTCAGCCAAGGTTATGAATTTATCTCGATCGATCGACTCTGGCAACAAAAAAATCATCTCCCAAGCTCTCTGCAAATTTTCCAGTAACCGAAAATAACTAGAAATAACCGGAAACAGCTAAAAATAGCTATAAATGTATACAAACTTCCAGAAACAAACAGAAATATCTTGGTGGAATTAAAAATAATAAAAAAATATCCAAAAATATCCAAATAATTTATCTCGATTCCGAAAATTTTTGCTACCTTGAATAGGTGACGATCATAACCAAGAACACAGAACGATTGTACTACTAGTTAATTTTGAATTAGATATTACAGCTCTCTTAAATAATCTGGGATGATCATTGATTGATGACCGTCGATCGATCTTCATTGCTCAGTAAAAATCTGTGACTATCTACGTAATTATACTGTAACTATCGATTAACAGCTTGATAGTTGAAGAAATATCTAGTACAAGCACTTTTTTGTAATTCCTCCGTAAATTTCCAGTAAATTTTCAGTAAAAATTTCATAAACTCCGTGCAATTTTTGTGAGAAAGGCTACAATCGTAAAGGTTTTCTGTCCAACTAGACCTTCACCCAACTGCATAGACTCAATACCAAACCTATTTTTTAGGAATAGATGGACATCACCTAGGGTGTTTCCCCGGATTTGCCATCAGCAACTGTATTTTGAGAGAAAGAAGTGTTGGTTTAGTTGACGACCTTGAGCGCTAATCATCTACTAATAATATTGAAAGTGAAGAACCATCGAGGAGAAGTCATGGCTCAGGCTACAAACGAACTACTTGCAGATATCGCCGATCCGACTGAACTAATCTTGCTTGACGAAGATAGTCCAGACGATCTATTAGAGCCTGCTCTAGATGAGGATGAAGATAAGCCTGAGAAAGGGCGGGCTACCCGTCGCCGTACCCAGACAAAGAAAAAACACTATACCGAAGATTCTATTCGTTTATACCTCCAAGAAATTGGGCGAATTAGATTACTCCGTGCCGATGAAGAGATTGAATTGGCTCGTAAAATTGCCGATCTGCTGGAGCTAGAAAGACTCCGGGAAAATCTTTGTGATCAACTCGATCGAGAACCCCAAGATATCGAATGGGCAGAGGAAGTCCTCTATAGCCAACTAGAAACTGCGATCGATTTCCATAAGCGCCAAGTCAAACTTGCCAAGCTAGTCCATGAACAACTCCCCCAAATTCAAGCGGGATATTTAGCTAACCAGAACAATAAATCCTTGGGTTTCTCCTATGGTTGTTATATCCATCTGTTGGGGATTTTAACTACTGGTCTGCAAAACCTGAAAGAATCTACCGAAAAGGAATGGCTGAAGGAAGTTAGTAAGCAGTTTCCAGCTTTCCGGCATCGTCTGTATGTGGGGCGCAGAGCCAAGGAAAAAATGGTGCAGTCGAACCTGCGTCTAGTGGTTTCCATTGCCAAGAAATATATGAACCGGGGTTTATCCTTCCAAGATTTAATTCAAGAAGGCAGCCTTGGTTTGATTCGGGCGGCTGAAAAGTTTGATCATGAAAAGGGTTATAAGTTTTCTACCTATGCTACTTGGTGGATTCGTCAGGCCATTACCCGGGCGATCGCCGATCAATCCCGGACAATTCGCCTCCCAGTGCATCTCTACGAAACTATTTCTCGGATTAAGAAAACAACCAAGATTCTTTCTCAGGAAATGGGACGGAAACCTACAGAAGAAGAGATTGCCGATCGCATGGAAATGACGATCGAGAAGCTCCGGTTCATTGCCAAATCTGCCCAACTCCCCATCTCTCTAGAAACTCCCATTGGTAAGGAAGAAGATTCCCGCCTTGGTGATTTCATTGAAGCGGACGGCGAAACCCCAGAAGACCAAGTTTCCAAGAGCCTCCTCCGGGAAGACCTCGAAACTGTCCTCAATAGCCTCAGTGCTAGGGAACGGGATGTCTTGAGATTGCGCTATGGTTTGGACGATGGACGGATGAAAACCCTTGAAGAGATTGGCACTATTTTCAATGTCACCCGGGAACGCATCCGCCAGATCGAAGCTAAAGCCCTCAGAAAGCTCCGTCACCCGAACCGCAATACAATTCTCAAGGAATACATTCGTTAATTAACTTGTATTTTTTGGTAATTAACTATTGCTAATTAACTAAGAGTCTGAAAAGTTCTTGGCGGCTGAAACCGTATCTACAAGAACAAGTCCGCAGTTTGACTGAGACTTCGATGAACGTCTTTAGTCGCCAAAGCCACTTTTCAGTCATTTTTCAAGGATACACTGGTGTTAACTAGCTAACTAATGCTTGTTGAAATGCTCTATAACTTGAGCAAAATATTTGGTAAAAACCTTAAGCATAGATTCATGGAAAAATTACTTAGTATTCAAGTTGAGCGATTACCTGAAGGTGTTTATCTTGCAACCTCAGAGAATTTACAGGGTTTGGTGGCTCAGGGGAGAACGGTTACTGAAGCTTTAGAAATTGCCCGTGATGTTGCGAGGAAGTTGATTGAAGCACAATCTGAGAGTTGTACACTGAGAGCTATTGAAGACCATTTAGAATATACACTTGTGATTAATACTGCCAACTAAATGGGAAGACTCGCTGGATTTAACTATCGAGAAGTTATTCGTAAGCTCAAAAGATTAGGATTTGAGTTTTATAGGCAAGCAGCAGGTAGTCACGAAATTTGGTTTAATCCAGAAACCAAGAGGTTTACTACTATTCCTAATCACCCGGGAGATATGCCAGAGGGTACTCTTAGAGCTATTCTCAAGCAAGCGGGGATTTCGCCACAGGAATTTTTGGAAAATCAGTAGCAACGGAAGTTTAGGCTAGAACTTCAAATTAGAGGTTGCCATCACCTTAAATTTGGATATGGGGCTTAGGTCTCGATCGAGAGCAGTTTCACTAACTCTGCTTCAGAAAGACAGGTGATCCCCAACTCTTGAGCTTTGGTAAGTTTTGATCCGGCTTCTGCTCCCACGACAACATAATCAGTTTTTTTACTGACACTATCCGTAACTTTTCCGCCTTGAGCTTGGATCATTTCTTTTGTCTCTAGCCGCTTGAGACTGGGGAGAGTTCCGGTAATCACAAAGACTTTCCCAGTGATCTCTGGATTGCTAGGAGGAAAATTATTTGCTGATTCCTTAGCATCGGGATTAATGGCGGGATCAAGACTAGTATTTATGCCAAAGTTAATACCGATATCTTTGAGTCGATCGAGCAGATTCTGATTAGTCGGGACTCTCAACCAAGTGAAAACCGACTGAGCAATTTCATCACCGATCCCGTAAATTTCCCCAATATCCATCATGGTCGCTGCCGCTAACTGATCTAGATTCGGGAACCTTTGAGCGATCGCTGCTGCATTCACACTACCCACATGGCGGATGCCTAAACCATAGAGAACTCTTGCCCAAGGTTTAGATTTAGATTGAGCGATCGCCGTGATTAATTTACTAGCAGATTTTTGTCCCAGACGATCGAGATTAGTTAATTGAGTTTCCGTGAGGAAGTACAGATCGGCGATCGAACTGACCAATTTTTGAGTCACTAACTGTTGGACTAACTTGTCTCCTAAACCCCTGATATCCATGGCTTCTCGGCTGACCCAGTGGAGAATACTGCCTTGGAGAATAGCGGGACAGCTAGAATTGACACATCGAGTTACTACTTCCCCCTTGGGTTTCACCACCGCCTCCCCACAGGCTGGACAATGGGCTGGCATCACAAATACTTCCGTTTGTTCAGGACGTAGCTCTGGCAAAACCCGTACAACTTCTGGGATAATTTCCCCCGCTTTCCGCACGATCGCCGTATCCCCCACCCGCAGGTCAAGCTCAGCAATGCGATCGGCATTATGGAGAGTTGCTCGACTCACGGTAGTTCCTGCCAAAGCTACAGGGGTAAGTTCCGCCACCGGAGTTAAGGCTCCCGTTCTGCCCACTTGGATGGTAATGGCTCGGACAATGCTCGGAGCTTCCTCGGCGGGATATTTCAGGGCGATCGCCCACCGGGGAAACTTCTGAGTAAAACCCAAATTTTGCTGGAGGGCAAAGCTATTTAACTTCACCACCACCCCATCAGTCATGTAGGCTAATTCGTGCCGCTGGCGATCCCATTGCTGATAATAGTCTGCCACGGCGGTCAAATCTGCACACAGTTGCCGATGGGGATTCACCCGAAACCCGAACTCTCGTAATAACTCCAGAGATTCCCACTGGCTGGTTGGTTGGGGATAGGTAGGTAAACTTACAGATAAATTATCAGATGAATTACCCGATCGATTACTCTCCAAATCTGCTGGTAAATGTAGAGTATAAGCAAAAAAATCTAACCTGCGTTGAGCCACCGCCTGAGCATCTAATTGGCGGAGAGTCCCGGCGGCGGCATTGCGGGGATTGGCAAACAATTCCTTCCCTGCTGCCTGTCGTTGTTGATTGAGTTCCTGAAAAACGTCTAAACCCAAGAAAGCCTCGCCCCGGACTTCTACCACGGGCGGAAAATGGCCTTGTAACCTCAAGGGGATCGATCGAATCGTCCGCACATTTTGGGTAATATCTTCGCCCCGTGTCCCATCTCCCCTAGTCACTCCCCGCACCAGCAAACCATTTTCGTAGGTCAAGGCAAGGGCAGAGCCGTCAATTTTCAGCTCACAGACATATTCTGATGACAAATTTTCCAGATCAAGCTGTAAAGACTTCGCCTGCCGGAGCCAACGTTCCTGCCACTGCTGGAGTTCTTGGAGATCAAAGGCATTTTCTAAACTATAGAGAGGAATGCGATGGTCTACAGAATAAAACTGCGCCGCCGGATTTTCCCCTACTCTCTGGGTGGGACTGTCTGGGGTAATTAACTCCGGGTAAGTTGTCTCTAGGGTTTGGAGTTCTCGATAGAGGCGATCGTACACAGCGTCCTCTAGAACCGGATTATCCAAAACGTAGTAGGCATAACTCGCATTTTGGAGCAGTTGTCGGAGTTCGCTAACTCTTTGGCTGGGGGTTGGCGGCATAGTTAATTCAAGTAGATAAGTAGATCTAAATTCTCTAACTTCTCTATTTTAAGCCATGAAAGAATTTCCCCAAAATTCCCCAGAAGAAAAAAGTCCAAAAAATAGCTGGGTCGATCGCAGCTAAAATCCTCGCTAGAAAAACTAACTAATGAAAATAGGGCTAATCCCAGCTAAAACTGAGAGCTGATCAAAAAAGTGATCAAGGGTTGGATATTATCGTTGTTTTAAATTTGACTAAACCTTCTAAATTTTTTAAAGTTTCCAACAAAATCAGTGGCGTTAGGCTACCAATAGACTAAACTAATGAGCTAACAAAATTAACTAAGAGGCAGAAGAAGACGGCACCACAGGAGCTTCAGTCATACTCAAGTTTTCGCAAGAAATAGTATCAGAGAGAATAGAGCTAGCCATCATGCCAGTATGAATCTCTAGCTGCCCCTCCTTCGGAGCTTCAAATACCAGTCTTTGTCCGGGAAAAACAACCCGCTCAAAATACCAGTTAGGTACATTCGTAATGCGGGCAACTTGAATTTGGCTAGTGGCGTTGACATAGAAACAAACTAGGTGAGTACTATGATCAGGGGGTAAGGGATCAAGAATTTGAGCCATAGCTTTTGGTAGAATAAAATGCATATTTTCTTAACTTCTCTACGTTAACACTAGAAATCTTGACTAGCTGTAAACCGGAATACCAATCTATAACTAAAACCTCTTCGCCATATTTATGAATACTAGCAAATATGCTTTTAGATCAAAATTTTCCATAAAGGTTTCAATAGCCATAAGGTAACTACCATAACTAATAATTTATAAGATTTCAGAAAAATATTAGTTCACCAGTAACTTAATCAAAACCATGGCTAAAGGTAGGTATTATATAGGTATCAGGCTAATTGCCAAGACTAAATCAAGGAAATCTTTGACTGTTTGCATATACTCTTTTGCCGAAAGATTATCTCTGCTGATTAGGAAGTTTTTAGTTAATTTGAAATGAATTTTTCCTTGAAGAAATCCCTCGACTTTGTTACAGTAAAAATATATGAATTCAATTTTTGCATTACTGTTATGCAGTATTTGATAAAAACTTAACTTAAGCAAACTAGAGCCATTAAACTCAAATAACTTTCACTGAAAACAAGTAGATAAAACCTAGTCTAACCCCAGCTAACTAAATCTAACTCCAGTATCCTGCCCGTTTTCTGTACCGATTTTGAGAAAACTAGGAGCAATTACTCCCTTCCCCATCATTTTCAAAGATTCCCTAACTAATACCATGGCAGAAAAAATCCTCTACGTCCGCCTTCCCTGTAACCCCATATTCCCTATCGGCATTGTGTATCTATCTGACCATATCCATAAGTGCTTTCCAGAGATTGAGCAGAGAATTTTTGATTTGGGGACAATTCCACCTTTGGATTTTAATACTGCCTTAGATACCTGTGTGGATGAATTTCAGCCGACTTTG
>JAIMKT010000015.1:43264-44007 GCA_020692245.1 Microcoleus sp. GA_180221_E-2-1-MAG-45_12 | reverse complement strand
GGGGGGCGATCGGCGGTTTGCGGTTAGCAATTTCTTACTACACAGAACTATGGCGGAATCGACGGCTGATCGATCGAGGACTCCAGCGAGCCAAGCGCTATCAACCCCAAGCCCGGGCGGTGGTGGGCGGCGGAGCAGTGAGTGTTTTCTATGAACAAATGCAGAATAAACTGCCCAAAGGCACGATCCTCTCCGTGGGCGAAGGAGAAACCCTGCTAGAGAAATTATTGCGGGGAGAAGATATTAGTAGTGAACGCTGTTATGTGGTGGGCGAGACTCAGCCGAGGGATCGGTTAATTCATGAGCAACCCACTCCATTGATTAAAAGTGCCTGTAATTACAATTACATTGAGAGTATCTGGACAGATTTTGCCTACTATCTCCAAGATCAGGATTTTTATATTGGGGTGCAAACTAAGCGGGGCTGTCCTCATAATTGCTGCTATTGCGTCTATACGGTGGTGGAAGGAAAACAGGTACGAATTAATCCGGCGGCGGAAGTGGTGGCAGAGATGCGGCAGTTGTACGATCGAGGAGTCCGCAATTTCTGGTTTACCGATGCTCAATTTATCCCGGCTCGGAAATTTATTGATGATGCGGTGGAACTCCTTGAAAAAATTGTTGAGGCGGGGATGGAAGATATCCACTGGGCTGCCTATATTCGGGCGGATAACCTGTCGCCCCAGTTGTGTGAGCTGATGGTACGCACGGGGATGAATTATTTTGAGATCGGCATTACGAGC
>JAIMKT010000015.1:43016-43254 GCA_020692245.1 Microcoleus sp. GA_180221_E-2-1-MAG-45_12 | reverse complement strand
AGTTGGTGCGAAAAATGCGGATGGGCTACAATCTGCGGGTAGTTCTAGAAAACTGTCGGGACTTGAAAGCCGCCGGGTTTAATTCCTTAGTTTCTGTAAATTATTCCTTTAATGTCATCGATGAAACCTATGCCACCATCCGGCAGACGATCGCCTACCATCGGGAGCTAGAGCGCATCTTTGGGGCAGACAAGGTAGAGCCAGCCATTTTCTTCATCGGTCTCCAACCCCACACCCA
>JAIMKT010000015.1:303-42991 GCA_020692245.1 Microcoleus sp. GA_180221_E-2-1-MAG-45_12 | reverse complement strand
GAAATTCTCAAACCGGGCTATGATCCTATGAGTCTGATGCCTTGGACTGCCAAAAAGCTCCTCTGGAACCCCGAACCCCTAGGCTCTTTCTTTGGGGAAGTCTGTCTGCAAGCATGGCAACGCAATCCGGGTGATTTTGGGCGGGAGGTGATGAATATTCTTGAGGAGAGGCTGGGTTGTGCGCCCTTGGAAGAAGCTCTCTCTGCCCCGATGATCGATAAGCAGGAAAAAGCTCTGGCGGTGAAAGTTTAAGGATTTACGATCGATTAAATCGACAAGAGTGATAACCCGAAATTTATGGAGCAGCAACTAGGGATCAAAAAATTGGGGATGGGATTGGTGACGGGATTAATGATCTCTCTGCCGATTTTCCTTGGCACTATAAGAGTTAGCTGGGGACAAACTGCTGAGGAGTATCGAATTCAGGGCTTGAACTATCGCCAACAGGAAAAATATCCAGAGGCGATCGAGCAACTCACCAAAGCCGTAGCCCTAGAACCGAATAATATTGCCGGGCGGGTAATTCTGGGCTGGACACAACACCGAGCCAAGCAACCAGAAGCAGCGACCCAAACCCTAGTGGAAACCTTCTATCGTCAACCCTTTGATGTGCCGAATCTCAACGCATTGGGCATTGTCCATCTTGTGAATAATCGCCTGCCAGAGGCTGTGCTGACCCACAGTTGGGCGATCGCCATCAAACCCGATAACGAAATTGCTCACTACAACCTGAGTTTAGCCATGGAACGTCTAGAGCAGTATCCTTGGGCGGTGAGTAATGCTCTGGTCGCTAGTAAACTAGAGCCGACTAATCCCCATCCCTTAATGGCTCTCTCGATCGCTCACTGGGGGGCTGGCGATCGACCCCAAGCCCTCCAAGCCTTTCAAAAAGCCCTAAACCTCGATGGACGCTATGCCGAGGAAGAATTTCTCAACTACCTAGGAGAGGCTGGATTTAGTTCTCAACAAATCAAAACCTCCCAAGCTATTCTCCAAAATCTGCCCACAGACAATTAGCATTCCTTCTAGGCTTTTTTGTAGTAATCTACCCCTTTATTCACGAAATTGAGGGTAAAGGCATCTTTGTAGTTGGTCGTGGTTTTGAAAACTCCTGCCGCCGCCATACTATCAAAAAACTCCTTCCACCGGGCTTCATTCATGGCTCCAATGCCCTTAGTTTCTGCATCTCCAGAGATGACAATCCCGTACTCTTTCATCTTAGAAAGACCATAGGCAAGCTGATCGTCGCTCATTTCTGGGTTATCTTTTTTGATCAATTCATTGCCCGCAGCCGGATCTTCAAAGTAGCTGTACCAACCCTTGATCGAAGCATCCACAAAACGCTGGACTAGTTCTGGCTTGGTGTCTACAATTTCCTTGCGAGTTTCAATGGTGGTCGAGTAGGGAGTCCAACCACTATCAGCGAGAAGTATGACGAGGGGATCAAAGCCGCCTTCTTTCCTGATTTTCAGGGGTTCAGAACTGAGATAACCCTGCTGGGCAACGGTTTTGTCAGCAAGGAAAGGGCCCATGGTGAAGTTATAGGGACGTTTTTGGTCATCGGTAAAGCCATACTTTGCCATCAGCCACGGCCAGAAGGTACTGTTTGCTGAAGCTGATACTAGAATTGGTTTGCCCTTGAGGTCTGCTAGAGTGGTCACGCCTTGGTCTGGATGGGCAAGAATAATTTGTGGGTCTTTCTGGAACATGGAGGCAACGGTAATTTTAGGAATTCCTTCCTCCACCGCCCGGATTGCTTCAGAGCCATAGCCCATAAAGAAGTCGATCGCTCCCCCCATGAGCAACTGCGTCCCATTCACCTGTGGTCCCCCCATTCTAATCGTCACCTCTAAGCCATAATCTTTATAGATATCCTTGGCTATAGCTTGGTAAAACCCACCATGCTCTGCTTGGGCATACCAATTGGTACCGTAGGTAATCTTGTCTAGGGCAGCAGGACTAGTTAACGGGCTGGCAGCAGAATTGGCGGCGGGAGAAGCTGTAGTGCTGGTATTAGAAGTAGGGCTACTACCGCAGGCAGCAAGGACTCCAGTACCCAGGGTCAAGGAACCATACTGAAGAAATTTCCGGCGATTGAGATGAAGATCACTCATGAGTTTAATTCTGTACGTTGAATTCGATGATTTAGTTAACAAGTATCAACCTTAAATGTAAACCTTAAAACGAATAGAATGGAGAAATTGTATCTAGGGTTTCAAAAGCTATGTTTCAAGCTACCCGTAACCGCCTTGCCTTTTGGTATACCTTTGTCACGGCGGTGCTATTGTTATTGTTTGCGACCGGAATTTATTTGTATGTCCGCAATACGTTAATTGAGCGGGTGGATGATACCCTTAGTCATGTGGTGGAAGTGGTGGAGCGATCGCTAAAAATCCAGCCTACTAATAATCCCCAAATTCCCTACATGGTGGATATTGGTGCTAGTTTTCGCAATAACAACCCCACTGTAGAAGATGATCACATTGACCTAGAGTGGTTTAGTCCCCAAGGAAAATTGCTTTGGTCAACCTTTAATGAACCTCTGGGCATCCCTTTGAACCCCAGTCGTCACGAAACTGTCGAGATTGTCCATCTCAGCCCTCAGGAATCAGGGTCTAATTATCTTTTGCGGCAGATTACTTCTACGGTGCAGATTGATAATCAAATTCTTGGATTTCTACGGGTTAGTCATCCTTGGTTTGAAGTGACCAAGCCTAGTCGGGATTTTGTGATTGATCTGGCTTTTGGGGTGGTGTTGATGCTGATCTCTGTAGCGGCGATCGGCTGGTTTTTGTCTGGTTTAGCGATGCAACCCATTCGAGATTCTTACCAAAGCCTCAAGCAATTTACCTCCGATGCTTCCCATGAATTGCGTAACCCGATCGCCATTATCCAAACCAATGTCCAGCTTGCCCTAGAGGATCCAGACTTGGATGCAAATTTACCAGCCCAACAACGCCTTGTGACTTCCCTACAAGTGGTAGAGCGTCTGAGTAAACGCCTAGGAAAATTAGTGGATGATTTATTATTTCTGGCTCGGTCTGATAGTGGTATTGTCCAAATGGCAAGGCAGCCTGTGTATCTGGATGAATTGCTAATTCAGGTAGTGGAGGAGCAGCAGTTTCTGGCCGATCGCAAGCAAATCCAACTCACTCTAGATTTTCAGGAATCCCCAAAATTAGCCCCCACAGAAAAAGAAGAAGATTTTGTCCTCTGGGGAGATGGGGATCAGCTAGCCCGGTTATTTACAAATTTGGTGAGTAATGCGATCACCTACACCCCGACTTTGGGAAGGGTAGATATTATCCTCCGCCGGATTTTTCGCCCGACTCGCACTCTCCCCCTGTCGCTGTTGCAGGTAAGTATTCAAGATAATGGGATTGGCATTGAAGAAGCCGAACTAGCGCATATTTTTGATCGCTTCTATCGGGTAGACACAGCCCGGAGTCAGGGAGTTAGTTATCAAGTTAATTATCTAAGTAATTATCTAAGTAATTCTCAAGAGGAAAACCCAGAATCGCATCATAATAGTAATTGCCATAGCGATCGAGATGATAGCTGTCAGAGTGATCTGGATGGCGATCGAGATGATCATCCCAAGGAAAATGGGAATCATGGCTTTAACCACACTAATTCTGGTAATTCTGGCAACTCTAGTAGCTCTGGTTTGGGGTTGGCGATCGTTCAGACAATTATCCAACGCCATCAGGGAGAAATTTCTGTCCAGAGTATCCCCAACCAAGGTACAACTTTTACCGTCGTGATTCCTGCTACCCGTCCAGCCTAGGAAACCCAGAGCAATGTGTGATCCCCGTATGCTTCTACACCGATGACTTTTTGTTATGCTAATACTTAGTGCTTGGGACAATCAGTCAAAATAAAACTCCAGCCCTTTTCTCTGAAATTGGGTACATTTCTTTTATGGGGTAATGATTGGGGTAGTAATTCAGGGATTTTTTATTGCTACACTCGATCGATCATTCAATCGCTCTTGAGCAGATCAAAAAAGACACTAAATGTAGATGTCAAAAAATCTCTAAGCTTCCTGATCAAATAAAATTTCTATGCAATCATAGTCACAGTAAATCAAGGTTTTGTAATGAAAGAAGAACAAATAATTCAGTTAGCTAGGTCTCTGTTTTACGAGAAGATTTTAGTCAAATTAGATGATGAATTTGTAGGAGCTTTGGCAGCAATTCCCAAAAATACCGATAGTCATGACCTTAATTATGGGGAGATTTTTCTCCGGGACAATATTCCGGTGATGATCTATTTGCTGCTTGAGGGAGAATTTAAGATTGTCAAGAAATTTCTGAATACTTGCTTAGATTTACAGAGTGACAATTTCCAAACTCAGGGGATTTTTCCCACCAGCTTTGCCGAGATTAAAAGCCGGTTAGTGGCGGATTATGGACAACGGGCGATCGGGCGGGTTTATTCTGTGGATGCGACTCTGTGGTGGGTGATCATGGCGTATATCTACGTGAATCGATCGGGCGACTATACATGGGCAACTAGCCCCAAAGTCCAGAAAGCCATCCAACAAGTTTTAAATCTCATTCTCCATCCGTCTTTTCGAGATGCGCCGACTCTCTTCGTTCCCGATGGTGCATTTATGATCGATCGCCCCCTCGACGTTTGGGGCAATCCCCTAGAAATTCAATCTCTGCTCTACGGAACTTTGTTGAGTGCTGTGGGGCTAATTCAAATTGATCTGGCTACCAAAACTCTAGGGGAAAATGAACCACCTCCCGATGCTTTTACAGAGCGGCAAATCTATCAAGCCCAGTATGCGATCGCTTGGATTTTTAAGTTACGCCGCTATCTTCTTAAACAATACTGGGTCAACTCCCAAATTATCCAAACCCTCCGCCGTCGTCCCACAGAGCAGTATGGAGAAGGCATTGTCAATGAATATAATATCCAATCAGAAACTATTCCCCACTGGCTCCAAGATTGGTTAGGAGAAAAGGGTGGTTATCTCATCGGCAATATCCGTACAGGCAGACCAGATTTCCGCTTCTTTACCCTAGGTAATTGTCTGGGAGCAATCTTTGATGTAATTAGTCCCGCCCAGCAGCAATCCCTATTTTCTTTGATGGCTCAAAACCGAGCCGAACTTTTTGCTCAAATGCCCATTCGTATCTGTCACCCGCCCCTAGATGATGGGGACTGGCGCAAAAAAACTGGGTACGATCGCAAAAATCTCCCTTGGTGCTATCACAATGCAGGACACTGGCCTTGTCTTCTCTGGTTTTTCACCGTCGCTAGTATCCGCCATCGCTACCTCTACCACCAATCCCCGGCGGACGCAGCCACCATCAATGTCCTCCTCAACGACAGCTACGAAACCCTCCTCAAGAGATTGCCAAAGCAAAACTGGGCAGAATATTTTGATGGGCCCAATGGAGTCTGGGTCGGACAGCAAGCTAGGTTAGACCAAACATGGACGATCGTCGGCTTTCTCCTCGTTCATCATTTCCTCAAGGTCAACCCGGAAGACACCAACATCATGAATCTCCCCACCCTCAAAAGTTTGGCAAACAATAAATTTGCTAAAAACTACAAAAACAATTACCAAAAAATCTAATCACCCCTAAGGTTCACAAATCTAACCTGAAAAATATCCGAGAAATCATGGCGATGGGGTCTTAAGAAAATATAAATTTTGAATACTTCTTGAAGGCTCTGTCAACATTTGTAATAACTCTTAACTTCGATCGCCCCCTAAATTTCCCTAGAGCTTGATAAACTAAGCAACAGCAACGCTACAGCGATATTTTTAATAAAGTAAGAAAACACTTAAGAAAATGGTAGATTCCCTCAAAAAGCCCAGCTTTGAAGAAATACGCCCTGGGGTCAAAAAGCCTGCACAGGAAACTCTCCTGACTCCCCGGTTTTACACTACAGATTTTGAAGAAATGGCAAAGATGGATCTCTCCCCCAACGAGGAAGAACTCAAAGCCATTATCGAGGAGATGAAGGTAGATTATAATCGCCACCACTTTGTCCGGGATGAAGAATTTGCCCAATCTTGGGATCACATTGACGGAGATACCCGGAAGGTATTTGTGGAGTTTCTAGAGCGCTCTTGCACTGCCGAATTTTCTGGCTTCTTGCTCTACAAAGAACTCGCCCGGAAAATCAAGGACAAAAATCCTCTCTTGGCTGAAGGGTTTAACCTTCTTTCCCGTGATGAAGCCCGTCATGCTGGGTTCTTGAATAAGGCTCTCTCGGATTTTCACTTGGCTCTAGACCTCGGTTTTTTGACCCAAAACCATAAATACACTTTCTTTAAGCCCAAGTTTATTTTCTACGCTACCTACCTTTCGGAGAAGATTGGCTACTGGCGCTACATCACCATCTATCGTCATCTGGAAGCTCACCCAGAAGACCGGATTTACCCGATTTTCCGTTTCTTTGAAAACTGGTGCCAAGATGAAAACCGTCATGGCGACTTCTTTGATGCCGTGTTGCGATCGCAGCCTTCCCTCCTTAACGACTGGAAAGCTAAACTTTGGTGTCGGTTCTTCTTGCTCTCAGTATTTGCCACCATGTATCTAAACGATGTCCAACGGGCTGGCTTCTATCGGACGATCGGGATAGATGCTAGAGAGTACGACATTGAGGTAATCAAGAAAACCAACGAAAATGCGGGGAAAGTCTTCCCGATCATTCTTGATGTGGAAAATCCAGAATTCTATCAACGTCTAGATGCCTGTATTCAAAACAATACTCAACTGGGCAAAATCGCCAATTCTGGCACACCCAAATTTCTCCAACTATTCCAAAAACTACCTTTGTATCTGAATAATGCATGGCAGTTGATCTCCTTGTACTTCATGAAACCCATCACCGTCGAAGCACAGCACGGCATGGTTCGCTAGGAGTTGGTTTGCAGTTAATTTAAGAAATGTTGTAAATGTCAATTAGGGGGCAGACATCTCGTCTGTCCTTTACTTTGGTAGCATTGAAATTTATAGAAGTTCTAGTTTCCCTCTAATTTATCCTGTTATTCAGCAACGCCAAATTTTTTAGAGTTATTCGTTGAATGTGCATAAATATTTTTGTTCTACACTCTTTTATGCAAGGTAGAAGAACTTAGCAAGACACAGCTAAGTAACTTCTAATTTAGAGCTTATAGACCATGAGTCTTAAACCATGCCTGCAATCTGCGCCAGCCATTTTCGGCTTCGAGCTTGCGGTAGGAGGGACGATAATCAGCATAAAAAGCGTGGGGAGTGGCGGGATAGAGGAGAATATCTGAGCCACTGCTACCAGTTGCTAGAGCTTGCTGCATTCTTGCCACCGTGTCATTGGGAATTCCGGTATCATTACCACCATAAAGCCCAAGGACAGGAACCGTGAGAGTCGGGGCAATGTCGATCGGGTGACGAGGATTAAGCTCTGTACTCTCTCCCACGAGGCGACCATACCATGCAACTCCAGCTTTGACCGAGGGATTGTGAGCAGCGTAGAGCCACGTAATTCTCCCCCCCCAACAAAAACCTGTAATCCCAATTTTGCTATTATCTCCCTTACTGGAAGCCGCAGCCCAAGCGATAGTAGCATCGAGGTCGGACATGACTTGAGCATCGGGAACCTTGGAAACTACTGTACCAATGATTTGCTGAACATCCGTGAGTTGAGATACATCCCCTTGACGGAAAAACATTTCTGGAGCGATCGCACAGTAGCCCAATTTGGCAAAACGGCGGCACACATCTTGGATATGTTCATGGACTCCAAAGATTTCTTGGACTACTAACACGATCGGGAAACTACTTCCTGTGGCTGGCATGGCTCGGTAGCCGGGAATCTCACCGCTAGAAGTGGGGATCCGCACAGCCCCGGCAGTTAAACCAATAGAATCGGTGGTGATTACCTGAGCAAAGGTCGGATGGGCTGCGGCAGCAAAACCTACGGTTAAGCCAGTACCGATGATGAAACGTCGCCGAGTGAGATTATTCATGGAAAATTTGAGCAAGATTGAGGTTGAATTGAGAGAATCTAAGTATTTCTGCTACTTACAAACATTGAATATTATAGTACGTGGATTTTTTTCTAGAATGGGCTTGACGAAGTTGATGGGGTTTGCTAGTGTTGTGTCTAGTGTCATTTGATACCTATTGCTTAGTCATTCTCTAGGATATAAATTCCTAGTTAGCAGTCCCTAAAGCTGCTCCATTTTTCCATTACACATCTATCAACTCTAATTGTTAAACTAACCATCTAGTTTTTCAAATCCTACGTCAACCACAGGTTATTAACTACAATTCACCAAAAACTTACAGGTTTTATCAGCCCATTATGGCTAATACCGCTCTCAACTTTTTTTATGGCTTTTACTTTTGGCACGGGAATAATTCCGGGTAGGTAAAGTCGTATCTCAATATTGAGTGATCAAGCCCGGAACTAGAACAGTTCTGGGTTAATTTTTTTGTCATGATGCTCAAATCCTCTCTGGTGATGCACCTCTAATTTATCCCCCTAACTCAAAGTATTAATTCAATTCACTACCCAACTTACCTAAAGGAGTTCTTCCCCATGTTAAACGCCAAACTTGCCAGCCTTTCTAGCCCAGACCAGCAAACGATCGTGAACTTATCCCCCCAAGTAGCGATCGGCGGACAGCAGATTATTGTGATTGCCGGGCCCTGCACCGTAGAAAGCCAAGCCCAGATGGATTTGGTGGCAACAAAGCTCCAAGCCGCCCCAGTCCAAGCTATCCGAGGCGGAGTCTACAAACCCCGCACTTCTCCCTACGCTTTCCAAGGGATGGGCAATGAAGGTTTAGAAATTCTCGATCGAGTGCGATCGACTTACCAGATGCCTGTAGTCACGGAAGTTATGGCGATTTCCCAAATTGAAGAAATAGCTGCCCATGCGGATATGTTGCAAGTAGGCAGCCGGAATATGCAGAATTTCGATTTACTGAAGGAGTTGGGACAGATAAATAAACCAATTCTCCTCAAACGAGGCTTGGCGGCAACCCTAGAAGAATTTGTGATGGCGGCAGAGTACATTCTCAGTCACGGCAATTCCCAAGTAGTGCTGTGTGAACGGGGCATTCGCAGCTTTGATTCCTACACTCGAAATATTTTGGATCTAGGCGGTGTGGTCGCTCTCAAACAAATCACTCACCTCCCTGTCATTGTCGATCCTTCCCACGCTACGGGGAAACGGGAATTAGTGGCTCCCTTGGCAAAGGCAGCGATCGCCTGTGGTGCAGATGGGTTAATCATTGAATGTCACCCAGTCCCAGAAGAATCTATCTCCGATGCTCGTCAAGCCCTTTCCCTAGAAGCGATGGTACAGCTAGTCCACGAACTCCAACCCGTAGCCGCAGCCGTGGGCAGAACAATGGCGAAGGTAGCTAGACAGCCAGAATTAGTAGCAGCTTAGATTTATACAGTTAGAGTAATCCAGAGTTTTTGGTTTTGACTCGATCGTACAACTCCTCCATTGTCTCAATAAATGATTTATCTTTGTGCCAAAAAGGAGGATAATCTCCCTGTTTTTTGACGACGATCGCCGACACGCTACTCGGTGTAGCCAAAGGAATAGTTTGGGGTAGGCGTTTTTGTCCTTGCCAAAATTGTTTCAGGGTGGGAACTTCGGTACAAGGAACAGTTTCTGGTTTTGTAAAATAAGAAGTAAGCTTTTCTGGTTTGAGAGATGGAGAATTGCCTAGTTCTATAGCTAAGATTCTACCGAGGGATGATTTTGCTAATTCCTCTAGTAAGTCATCCTTCGATAATCCCCGCAACTCGAATAATAAAAAGGGATTTTGATCTAGTTCCTTTGCCAAGCGATAAGATAATCCCGCCACATGCTTACAGGCTCCGGAATAAAAATCTGGACAAGTACATTTTGTCTTAAAGTCTTTCCGACTATGGGGCAATAAATGTTGACCAGCTACAAAACTATTTTCAATATTCTCTGGGACTTCATTGATTAATAATTTTGCGACAATACTTGCCTTAGAGGACATATTTTTAATGATATCTGCCCAGTCATCAGCATCGATCTTGGTCAGGGCAACTTCGACAAAATACTTCGGTTCTTTATAAACTCCAAAGTAAGGATTAACATTACCCCGAATCATCGCTGTCACTACGTCATCAACAATATCAAAATGCAAAATTCGGCTCTCACTAGCATAGGATTTGCCCCGTTGCAATCTGCCCGCATCGATGAAAGTCTCCAAGGCTTGAATAAACTTTTGTCCCCACCATGTCCGACTAGGTTTTGCCATTTTATTTACTCCATAATTGCGTTTTTATTCAAAGCAATCAGTTTTTTGAAAGTATCATTATCTAGTTCACTCAGCCAAGATTCATCGGCTCCGACGATCGCCCCGGCAAGCTTCTTTTTATCTTCAATCATTTCATCAATCTTTTCCTCCAAGGAACCAATGGTGACAAATTTGTGGACAAAGACATTTTTTTGTTGCCCAATCCGAAAAGCTCGATCGGTGGCTTGATCTTCGACAGCCGGATTCCACCAGCGATCGAAGTGAAACACATGATTTGCCTTAGTTAAAGTAATCCCCACCCCCCCAGCCTTGAGGGAGAGAATAAATATTGAAGCTCCCGTTTCTGGGTCTTGAAACTCACTGATCATCCGTTCTCGCTTATCCCGGTTTGTCCCCCCATGGATGTAGTAGGTATTGTAATGATATTTCTGGCGAAAATGCTTTTCTAGAGCATCACCAATCTCCGTAAACTGAGTAAAAATCAACAGACTTTCTCCCTCAGAAATAGCTTCTTCTACCATCTCTGATAGCCGACTCAATTTGTGCGATCGCTCCGGGGTAAAATCACTACCATCTTGGAGAAATTGCCGGGGATGATTGCAAATTTGTTTTAGTTTCATCAAGGTAGATAAAATCAATCCCTTACGCTGAATTCCTTCTGCATCATTGAGCTTTTCTTCCACATCCTTAACTACTGCTTCGTAAAGAGAGGCTTGCTCTTTAGTTAGGTTAGCATAGAGTTTTTGTTCAACTTTATCGGGCAAGTCTTTGATAATAGATTTATCAGTTTTCACTCGCCGCAAAATAAATGGCTCGACTAATTTTTTCAAGACCCCCGTTTGCACAGGATCGTTATTTTTTTGAATGGGGGTTTCAAAGGATTTCTTAAACTGAGCTTCTTTACCCAAATAACCGGGATTAAGAAAATTAAAAATTGACCATAAATCTAATAATCTATTTTCTACCGGAGTTCCCGTTAGGGCTAATCTATGCCTTGCTTCCAACTTCAGAATTGCCTTAGTTTGAGCAGCCTTAGGATTCTTGATATTTTGGGCTTCATCAATCACAATTCGATGCCATTGGATTTTACTAAATAGAGCCTCATCTTTACGAATTAGAGTAAAAGAAGTGATAATTAAATCATAATTTTGGCACATAGTTTGAAATATTGGAGCCTCCTGAATACGATCGCTGCCATGGTGGACGATCGCCCGTAAATGAGGAGCAAATTTCTCAATTTCTTTCCGCCAGTTTCCTACCACTGATGTCGGAGCGATCAGGAGCGTTGGCTTAAAAATAGCGTTAGGAAGATTAGATTCGTTAGATTCTGGAGATGTTAGTTCTGGAGATGCAGATTCTAGAGAACTCGCTTTTTTTGTTTTTCTACCTTTGGTAGTTTTAGTCAATTCTTGAACTTGAGCATCTCCGGGAACTTGATCATTTTGATTATCTTGATCAAATTCTGCCTTTTCGTTTACTAACCGAGCAATAATTTGTACTGTTTTTCCTAAGCCCATATCGTCAGCAAGACAACCATTTAAGCCAAGATTTTCTAGGTATTGCAGCCAAGCCACACCCCGGCGCTGATATTCTCGCAAAGTCCCGTTTAGGAGTGGGGGATTTTCTATTGGCTCAAACTGCTGCTTATCCTGCAACTTTGCCATCATTTCTGCCAGCGCACCATCTCGATCGACCTCCAAGTCTGGATCAGAAGCCGTCAACTTCATGAAATCCATTAAACTCATCTCTGGGTTTTCTTGACCATGTTGTTGCCAAAAAGTCAGCATCTCTTGCATTTTGTCTCGATCGAGTTCCATCCACTCGCCCCGAAACTTCACCAAAGCTGCCTTAGCATTTACCAACTTCTCCCATTCTTGAACAGAGATCGACTCCTCCCCGATCGCCAATTCGTATTCATAGGTAACAAGCTGGTCGAAACCAAAATAACTCTTTGCCTTAGTTTTGCTACTGGTGGCAGTTTTCCCCGAAGCCTTGAGGCGCATTTTTGCCCGTCTCCTGCCCATAGGAGTCCACCAAGCTGGGACAATCACCTTATAACCCGCATCTTCCAGCACCCACGCTGCTTCCTTGAGAAATTCAAAGGCTTGATCCAGATTAAGATTCAAACCCACAGGGCGATTAGTTTCTAAGCCCTCCCAAATTTGCTCATAGATCCGGGCAGCATAACCCAAATTTAGTAATAAATTCTGCTCAAAATCTTTGCCAAACTGCTCTTGGAGCTTTCTTTTAGTCACAGCCCCCATGTTCCAGTAAGCGGACAAAGCCATTTTTAGGGAAGGGTCTTGTTTGGGAGCCACCTGAAAATGGAGTTGCCAAGTTTCCTCTTCTTTTTGGGGAGCTTCTAGTTGAAAGCAGAGATAAAAAGGTAAATTTCCTTGAGATCGCTTGATTCTTTGTTGCCATACTTGCCAATGTTGGAGTTGGGTTAAATCTTGAGGACTAGCAATGATGGGGGTGGCAAATTTAACCTCAGTAAATTTAAGACATTGCTCCAATAGAGAGTCGGCTATTTGTTGATCAAATTTTGCCGTTGAGGGAGTATGGGTGAGAATATTGTGGAGTAGGGATTCAGAAAAATGTCGCAGGAGAGTCTGGCGATCGAAAAACTGAGGTAATTTTTGTGACTCTTGTGACTCTTGTTGATGGGGAATTTCACTAACTCCCGCCACACAAGCTAAAGGCATGTATTCCACGTATTGCTGAAGTTCGGCTTCGTAAGTTTCCGAGACAATTTCCCAGCCCGGATAAATTTCTGTGCGGACGATCGATGTAACTTCTTGGCTAGATTTTGAAGTTTTTGCAGAGCTTTTGGCTTTAGTTTTAGTTGCATTCTTAGCCGAATTTTTAGTTGTATTTTTAGCTGGGCTTTTTGCTAAAATTTCCCGTTCTTGATACTTCAGAGCTGGAATATATTGATCCTTGAAAATAACTTGCTTAAAGGCTTGGGTGTAGTGATACCAAAATAATAAATCTTCCCCAAGTTGAACATCTACTAAGTTATTGATAGTCAGAAAATGTAAGTCATTAAGCAATTTGATAATGTTAATGGCTCTTTGATAATTATACGTCCCAACTTTTACCTCCGCCTGCACTTGATAGCAATCTATCTGCCAATACTGGAGATCAAAAGTTTCTGGAATCTCAACTTCTAGATATCGGGCTAATTCCAAAGAAGGTAACGGCTGGGGATTTTGTTGTTCATGATTGGGAAAATTTGGGGATTCGGGACTAGAAGAATCTGGCGACCCTATGGTGAGGCGATCGCTTGTCGGCAATAGGAAATATTTGGGGAACACAACTTGCTCCCTTCGAGTATATTTATTGGCTCGCCCATCAGTGATCGTAAGTAGAAGATCATCTTTGATCCCCAGATCGTTAAACAACAATGATCTCAACTCTGCTTCAGCCAGACTCGCTGGATGTTTTGGGACTAATTTCTCAATTTCTTCAGAAGTGTTTATAGAGTCTTGCTCTTGGAGAATCGCCGCTTTCGGTGCTGTTTTTCGTTTAGATGACTGACGTTCTGTCGAGGCTGTCTGCGTTGTCTCGGTTGTCTCTACCCAAATATAAAAATTGCCCCGTTGGATAAATTCATGACTTCGATCGGGAATCCAAGTACCGTGTAGAATTTTCATCGGCTTTTTAGTTGATGCTTTATTATTTTCCTTGATGACTACTACAAAAATAAATCCTAGAAATAAATTCTGAATATAAATTTCTATAATAAACAAAAAAGTCCAATTTCTTTGGGAGACTGAACTTTTGAAGGAATATTTGCGATCTCAAATTTGTGGAAAACCTCGATCAAGAATCTTAATCAAGAACCTCGATCGAACCCTTAACTTTTTATTTTATCTAGGATTAATCTAGGTATTGACCTCAACTTTTAACTAGCAGCTTGGACTGGGCGTTGGGCAACGTTTTCCATATTGGTACTAGTGGCGGTAGAAATATCTGTGGGGGTGATTTCAATGTGATTTAATAATGTTGTCACAAAGGCAAACAGCAAAAATGGTAGCGAAAGAACTAAAACTAAACCCACGGTAGCAAGGGCATAGATTTGTCTGGTGCTACTCCAAAGAGCAAAGGCGGTGGCAAGACTAATGAAAATGACAATTAGCCAAACCATGATCTGAGCATAGATATCACCAAAGCTCAGGGTGCAGTTTATGCGATACTTTTGGGGGCTGTTGGGGGTACTCATGGTTTTTATGGGGGGTTGTGGAGAAATAGACGGGTTTGTGAAATCTAACTAGATCCACAAGGTTAATGCAATGATGATAAATTGGGGGATTATTCAACATTTTTTTAACTCTCTCAACACAACTTCACAGAACTTATGGGTAATTAAGTAGTAATGACATTAAAAGTAGGTATTGTTGGAACCGGATTTGTGGGCAAACTTAGAGCCGAGGCAATTTTTCAAGATGATCGATCGCACCTCGTAGCTCTTTCCGGGCGAGATCCGGTCAAAACTGCTGAATTAGCCAATCAGCACCAAGCTCAAGTCATCCCTAGTTGGCAGGAACTAGTGACAAGACCAGAGTTAGATTTAGTTATTATTTGTAGCATTAATAGAGACCACGGAGCCATGACCGAGGCGGCTCTCAAGGCAAATAAGCACGTGGTAGTAGAGTATCCCCTAGCTTTGGAACCTGCTCAGGCGGCGAGACTAATTGATCTGGCAGAAAAAAAGAATTTGCTGCTCCATGTGGAACATCTTGAACTATTGGGAGGATTGCACAATGCTATCAAGGAAAATTTACCCTCGATCGGCAACATTTTCGCTGCCCGTTATCGTACCATCAATCCCCAACGTCCCGCCCCTGCCAAATGGACTTATAGCCAAGCAGAATTTGGGTTTCCCCTGAGTGGAGCCTTGTCTCGGTTACACCGTTTAGCTGATTTATTTGGGTTAGTAGACTCGGTGAGTTGTCGCCAGCGCTATTGGGGCGAAGGGGAGTATTATCAAGCCTGTTTGTGTACTGCCCAGTTATTTTTTGTCAGTGGGGTGATAGCAGAAGTTACCTACGGGAAGGGAGAGGTATTTTGGCAAGAAGAGCGGGATTTTGAGATTTGTGGCGATCGAGGCGTACTATCCTTCATCGGGGAGCAGGGAGCTTTAATCCGGGGTGAGGAGACTACAGAAATCAAGCTGGGGAGTAGAAGGGGCTTATTTGCCCTCGATACCAAACTGGTGTTAGACCATCTCACCACTAACCAACCCCTCTATACCAGTGCCAAGGCTAGTTATTACACCCTCAAGGTTGCCGAAGCTGCCCATCAATCTGCTCTAACTGGCAAGACTATTATCGTCAGCAACAATTGCCAGTGAAAATTGCCAGTAATAATTAATAATGATAATTGACAATGAATCCCCTGCTTAGGAACCATTAAAAACAGGAAATCGTCTCTTGGGTAGTGTATTTAAAATAATGAACATGAAAAACCTTATTCCTAATTTGAGCCTTGCCATTGCTGCCACCTTAATGGGCTTGACCTCGATCGCAATCTCCCCTGCTGCCGCCCAAGGAGTCCCTGTGGAAATCACCCGCCGAGTCCCCTGTAGTGGTGGTTTTGCGGTGGAAACGCCCCGGTCTGTGATCAGTATTTGCCCCGGTACAACTGGATTTGTGTACGTGGGTGAAGCTAAGGACGGTAGCGGTTATATTAATTTGAGCGCAACTTCCCCTGAAGACCAAGTATATGTTTCTCAGAATGCTGGGTTTACCTATACTTTGAATCTACAAGAACAAAAGCTGATTATTACAACTCCCAATGGGGAAAGCTTCTTTGAAGACATTACGCGTGTGATCAACTTCTAAATTATAAATTAAGAAATAGCTTGTTTTAGGGTTCGGCAAAATTCCTCAATCGCTGCCAACCCTACTGCTGGGTTTTCGGTCGCTAATCTTTTTACCATCGCACTACCCACAATCACGGCTTCGGCTCCCCAGTCTTTTACTTGCTTGGCTTGGTCAGGGTCAGAAATTCCAAACCCAACACCAATGGGCTTATCGGTAGTTTTGCGGATTTCTTGGAGTAATTCAGGAATTTTGGTTGCCAGCTCTGTCCGGGTTCCCGTCACCCCTGTCACACTAACTAGGTAAATAAACCCTTGAGACACTTGCGCGATCGCCCGCATCCTCTCTGGGGAACTGGTGGGCGCAATCAGCATAATCACCTCAATACCGTACTTTGTCGCTGGGGCAATCAATCCCTCTGCCTCTTCTAGGGGTAAATCTGGGACAACTAAACCACTAACACCCACGGCTGCCAACTGTTGCAGAAAGGTATCAATCCCCCGATACAGAATGGGATTGTAGTAGGTAAACAGCACCAAAGGAGCCTTGAGGTCTGGGGTAACTTGGCTCACCATTTTGAGAACATCATCAAGACGGGTTCCCTTTGCCAAGGCTCGTGTCGCTGCTGCTTGAATTGTGGGACCATCAGCAAGGGGATCTGAGTAGGGAACTCCTAATTCAATAATGTCTGCCCCGGCTCGATCGAGCAATTTTAACGCTGCTGCCGTAGTTTCCAGATCAGGATCTCCAGCCGTCAAAAAAGGAATCAAAGCACACTCGTGGCGATCGCGTAGCTGCTCAAAGCACTGGGAAATCGAAGTTTTTACCATGAAAGTTTTTACCATGAAAGTTTTGTTCTTGTAGTTGCAACTGCTTGACTGAGCTTCACCGATTTATCCAGCAAGGTAAGTCTTTAGTCGCCTGAAACTTTTCAGACATCTGTATAAGCCTTTATCTTTAAGAGCTTTTATTTTTTTCTATCTCAATTTCTGCTTGCAGTTTTGCCAACTCCTCTGGAGTCATCTCTGCCAAGCGTTTGGAAATCATCGCCTCTTCATACTCATTGCGCTGCTGATTGTAGGTCATATTTTTATTGCCGACCCGAACCAAATAAGTCAGGAGCCAAACTAGCAAACCCAAAACCAAAGCGGCTTGGCTCCAAATTCCCGCTTGAGTGCTGTCTAGCCCCCCAACTTGCAATAAACCGTAAGCTATTCCCCCAAAGAGAAATATCCCTACCCCGATTGCGATCGCATCAATCCGCCGCATGTTCTTCACCTACAAATTCACCCAAACAAAGTAGCCCGAAAATCAATTTCAAAACTATCTACGTTAATTATCGCTGTAATTCATTCTCAATAGATTAAGACACCCTAGCCAGGAATCTGTCGCCGTTGGGGACGAAAATTGAGGAAAGGCGAGAGGAGCAATAATCCGGGGAAGAAAAAGAACACCAGAAAATACATAAACCCTCGTTCCCAGGCACTAGCCACATACCAGCGAGTCTTGAGGTAAGCATAGGTTAGGAATGGGACAACAGCCAGATAAGTTCCAGCCAAAACAACATACAGCAACAAGGTAATTTCCATAGATTTCTGATGAAGATCTGCTAAATATTTACTAAATATCCATCAAATTTTTGTTTATGGTTGATGGCTAGTGCTAATTTTAACCCCATTTGTGTAACAATAGAAATCTACCGAAATTCATTGCCTAGATTAACTGTCTAAATCAATTATCTAGACTATACAGCTTGAATTCACCATGGGGGTGTGGCGGAATGGTAGACGCAACGGACTTAAAATCCGTTGAGGGCAACCTCGTGCGAGTTCGAGTCTCGCCACCCCCATCATGTAAATGTTTCCCGTTTATTCACCCAAAAGCAAATCCAGTTAAAGGCTGCACAAAACCATCCTGAATTTTGGGAAATTGTTGGCTGGTCTCAAGGCAGTAGCTAGTTAGATTACTCAGAAGTAGATTTTACTCTTAATGCTGTATTTGGGCTTTTCCCCACCATCCTCTTTTCCTATCCCCTTGGAGATACAGTAGTTATGTCCTTTGCCCTTGGTAGTTGGCGTGTAAGTTTATTGGGTCACTAGGGTTTGGACTTTGGACTTTGGATTTCAGAGAATATTTTGTTGGGAAGTTAAAGATTTCTCAAAGTTTTTTTGGGGATTTGATTAACTCGATCGCTTTTTAGATATTTATAACAACAGCAGCAATTTTAAGAATTTCTTTAATTCCCTATTGTTTGAGCCTTGTGGAGATGATCCCCTTTTGGTAAAATCTGATTTTAATACAGCTAGTAAAAAAAACATTTAATTCGCCTGCCTTGCCTATAACCTAGAGCAAGCACCCTGAGATGACTGAGGGGGCTTAAAATAAACTTGCTGAAAAATAGTCTAAGAATAAAATTTGTATTAGAGGAAAGCTATGACCACTAAGCTGGATCGTGTGGTAATAATTGGTGTGGCGGGGGATTCTGGATGCGGCAAGTCCACCTTTCTCCGTCGATTGATAGACCTATTCGGAGCAGAATTAATGACAGTGATCTGTCTAGATGACTACCACTGTCTCGATCGCAAACAACGCAAGGAACAGGCTATTACTGCCCTTGATCCTAGAGCGAACAATTTTGACCTGATGTATGAGCAAATCAAAGCTCTCAAGGAAGGCGAAATCATTGATAAGCCTATTTATAATCACGAAACTGGTGAACTTGATCCCCCAGAAAAAATTGCCCCCAACAAAATTATTGTGATTGAAGGGCTGCATCCCCTCTACGATAAACGGGTGCGGGATCTAATAGATTTTAGCGTCTATCTAGATATTAGTGATGAAGTTAAAGTTACTTGGAAAATTCAGCGAGATATGGCCGAACGGGGGCATCGTTACGAAGATGTTCTAGCCGCAATTAATTCTCGTCGTCCAGACTTTACTGCCTACATTGAACCCCAAAAAGAATTTGCTGATGTCGTCATTCAAGTATTGCCGACTCAATTGATTCCCGATGATAAAGAAGGGAAAATTCTGCGGGTACGTCTGGTTCAAAAAGAAGGCGTAGAAAACTTTGACTCGGTATACCTATTTGATCAAGGTTCTACTATTCATTGGCAGCCCTGCGGTCGGAAGCTCACCTGTAACTACCCCGGATTGAAAATGTTCTATGGTCCCGATAACTACATGGGGAATGAAGTATCTCTCTTGGAAGTGGATGGAGAATTTCAGAATCTTGAGGAATTGATCTACGTGGAGCGCCATCTCAGCAATACTTCCGCTAAGTATCAAGGGGAAATGACAGAACTCCTCTTGAAACATAAGGATTATCCGGGTTCTAATAACGGGACTGGCTTGTTCCAAGTGTTGGTAGGCTTGAAAATGCGGGCAACCTATGAACATCTGACGGCTGAAGCTCCTCAATTAGTAGCAAAAGTTTAGTCTAGTTCTAATTATCTAGTTCTAATTAATGCTTTGAGTAAAGCTCTGTTGTGGTCTTGAGGAAGTCGGGGAATAGATGAAACAAGTTAAATATATTAAGTCGACTCTCCCCGCTCTCTAGAAAATTTCCTGATGATCAACATCTAGATTAGAAGTCTTGTGAAAGATATTAATGCTCAGAATATTCAGCATAGTTCAGCTTTTTCTCATTAGCTGGGGAAGATAGGATAGTTTATTCTAGTTTTCTCTGGCTTTTTTAGTTTTTGGGTTTATGCTGGGTTTTTATAGTTTTTTATGGCGAAGTTCTATGGCGAAAAAAGTTAAAAAGTTTTTGATTTGGCTGGGTGTGGGGATGGCAATGCTGATCCTTGGCTACGGCTCCCTAACTCTAGCTGCGATGACTCCACTACAGTCGATCGATCCCCCAGGACAACAAAATCTTGGCTTTGATGAGCAAATTTGGGGTAATCCTGCCAATCTTACGGGAGATAAGGAAAATCTATTAACGGCGATCGACCACAGCCTTGCGTACTTAAAAACAGACCGGGCGGTGAGAGCCTACGAGAATAGCGTGCATGGATTAAAGCTCGATCGAGTCCTTGCTTCGGTGCAAAGATTCCGGGATCTAGTAGAAATATCCCAAACTCCCAGAGAACTCCAAGAAGCAGTACAACGAGAATTTAGTTGGTACAAATCCATCGGCAGAGACAATCAAGGGACGGTGCAGTTTACCGCCTATTTTGAACCCATCTACGCCGCCAGCCCTGTCCCCACCGCCGAATACCGCTATCCCCTCTATCGGCTTCCTCAAAATCTCCAAGGCAACCCCAGCCGTCTAGAAATTGAAGGCAAAGATGGTACAGGTACGAATGGCCCCCTGCAAGGTTTAGAAATTGCTTGGCTGCGCGATCGTTTTCAAGCCTACCTCGTCCATGTCCAAGGCTCCGCCCGGCTCCGGTTTCCCAATGGCGAAATTAAGTCCATCGGCTATGCTGGCAAAACTAGTTATAACTATGTCAGCATGGGGCGAGAACTAGTCCGGGATGGGGTTTTCCCTCTAGAAGGTTTAACTTTGCCCGTGATTGTGACCTATTTTCAGCAACATCCCGAAGCCATGACGGAATATCTGCCCCGCAATCCCAGCTATGTATTCTTTCGAGAAACCAATGGATCCCCAGCCATCGGGAGTTTAGGGGTTCCCGTCACTACCGATCGCTCCATTGCCACAGATAAAACTCTCATGCCTCCCGGAGCCTTAGCCCTGATTCACACTCAAGTTCCCTTTCCCACCCCAGAGGGCAAACTAGAAAAACAACTGGTCGATCGATTTGTCCTCGATCAAGATACCGGGGGAGCTATTATCGGGGCAGGAAGGGTAGATATTTTCCTCGGAACTGGGGAACTAGCGGGCGATCGAGCCGGGGTCGTCACAGATACTGGAGAACTTTATTACCTAGTGTTGAAACAGTAAACAGTGAACAGTTATCAGTTATCAGTGAAATATCTTTATTGGTCTTCTTTAACTGATGTGAGTTTAGGATAAGAAATATCTCTGATCCAATTTCCCGAAATCCACAACTATTATCGCTGGTTGAGCGTTGGTCAGTGAGCGATTTGCCTTGAGAGAAGTCGAAAGGAGCCAACTGAATCGAAGCCATCCACCTGATAACTGTTCACTGTTCACTGATTAATCCTTTTCCCCAAACACCATTTGGAGTACCATCGTCTGTCCCCCCGGTTGGTGATATTTATCAGCCCAGGCTCGGATAACTTGGTCTAATTCTGCTTGGGCAGTTTCCATTTGGTCTGGAGCTACATCCAATTCTTCTAGCACCCGCATCACCTTTGGTTGTTGATCAGCCCAGTCCCGCATGAGACGAAAATAGCGGGCGGTATCTTCAATCATGGTGTAGGTACGTTCCTCTTCTTCGACAGGGGCGTAGTAGGGACGATTCAAAACATAAAAGGGCAGACCCCAAGGGCAATCAATGCGGCTCACGGTGCCAGAGTAGATCAAACGGCGCTTGATGTGTTCTGTAAATGCTTCGCTCAGGGATACCCGCCGATCGTCTGGAACGTACTGCTGCGATCGATTGTAGAGAAACTCGATTAGTTCTAAAAATTGAAAGGAGCTAATTACCTGCGCTTGGGGAATTTCTGGGGGGAGTTTGGCTTCGATATCTCGCTTGTACTCGATCGGCAAATTTGTATTATGAATTCTCGGCTCCCCCGGTTGCCAAGGAAACTGCTCTAACCAAACGTAAGGAAATTCAATTAAATATCTAGGCTCCTGCGCCCCAAACATTTTCAGCAACTTACCCGTTGCCAGAGCTTCTTTCACCTCCTCCACAATTACCTTTACCCGTTTTGGCTCTATGTGGTGGAGATGCCCAGTGTGCCGGATGTTCTGGTCTTGCTCCATGTAGGTCATGTAGATAGCACATTTGGCGGCGGTGGCGGCAGCATCCAGAAATGCACCATGCCGATGACCACTAGTCCTCATGGCAATGAAGGCTAGGTAAAGCATGATCTGATCCATGGCACTAGGGCTAAGAGTCTGAAAAAGGTGTAAATCCTGAGTAATCATGAGGGGATAGTTCGATTATTTACTTTTATTTGGCACTGTCTATTTGATACTGCTTGTTGGCTTTTACAGTAAATCTTGAAAGTTGTTTTTGCCAGTCATCTCCTAGGGGAATCTCTAGTGATGGCTAATAACACTAATATCATTAACTTACATCGCAATCCTCAATGGTTCGTGAGCAGGAGAAATTCATAAATTACCCTAATTAACGATGGGAAGCAAGCATTCTTATGAACGTAATGAGGATCGCTATAGTCCTAAGTAATAGTATCAATGATATTAACAGGAATTATTAGTCAGTTGACATCTGTAGTAGTTTACCTTTGGCATAAACTTGATTATCTAGATTATCTAGTAGTTATCCACAGGTATTCCTACTTTTTTTGGTGACACACCCCTTACTCTAAACCAAATTTTACCGAAGATTTATCAAAAACCTGCAAAAAAATACGCCGATAGTCGGAAGTTATTCTCTAAACTGCTCAAGACTTCTTAAAAAGGGCTAAAAAAATTGCTATGAAAAAACCACCTCAAGGGTGGAATTTAGTTTTTGAGTGCTAGTTAAAAGCTAAATGTTTGTGGCTTTATAGGTCTGCGATTGGAAGAACTGACGACGACCGCTACCCCGGTGGGGAGCCTTATCTCCCTGTTGCTCAATTTGAATTGAGACTAATTCTCCAGAAATTTTGCTAGTTTGGGCAGTAGGAGATTGGGCAGAAAAAATTGCCAAGGAACTTGAAACTAGAGCCAACAAAATGATAGAGGTATAGGTACGCATAATTTACTCCGGGTCAGGTTGCTATATACCTGATACGGAGTTTTCTGTCTCTATCGGGATAAGCTCGAAAAAAGATTAATCTCGATCGAGATATCTCTCTAAAAATTGCCTGTAATTCTTAAATATCCTTTGACTAAAAAATATTTTATTGATGATCAATCTGGGTTCACGATCGTCAATCCTGAAGTTTTGAAAACTCAAGTTGGATCACGTTATATTAGGGATAGTTAAGAATGTAAGCACAAGAATAACCAAGATATTACCCAGAGAATTTGGAGCTGACTATGATATTTGGATTTGGTAAAAAAACAGCGATGCCTTCCCCAGATCAAGCCTTACCCGGTCGATCGACCCCCATGCCTGTTCCGGCAAAACACTACGTTAATGGCAATCCTCTCCAACCCCCCTTCCCTGCTGGTTTAGAGCAAGCAATTTTTGGTTTGGGATGCTTTTGGGGCGCTGAGCGAAAATTTTGGCAACAGGAGGGCGTGTACAGCACGGCGGTGGGCTACGCTGCGGGAGTCACCCCCAACCCTACCTATCAGGAAGTTTGCTCAGGAATGACTGGGCATAATGAGGTAGTTCTCGTAGTTTTTGATCCCCAAGTGGTGAGCTACACGACTCTACTCAAAGTGTTTTGGGAAAGCCACAACCCCACCCAAGGAATGCGCCAAGGGAATGACAAGGGAACTCAGTACCGCTCTGGAATTTACTACTATTCCCCAGCCCAAAAACAATTGGCCGAATCTTCTCGGAGTGCCTATCAGCCCAAGTTGACAGCAGCAGGCTTAGGAGAAATCACCACAGAAATTATTCCCGCCCCAGAGTTTTACTACGCCGAGGACTATCACCAACAATACTTAGCCAAAAATCCCGGTGGTTATTGTGGCTTAGGCGGCACGAAGGTAGCTTTCCCAGAGGAGGCGATCGCTCACCCCAGTTAACCTATCGAAAATTAGACCAAGTAGGGTATTGCCAGCCCTGTCTAAGAATCCCATGCTCTTTAGACGTGGAGTGTCAAGTAGTAGTAGGGGCGTAAGGCTTTACTACGCCCTCTTTAATTTAGTGGAAATCTAGCTTTGAGCTTTAGCTTCTAGGTTCTCTAGACGACTTTTGAGTTGCTGGTTTTCCTTTTTCAGTTCATCTACCTCTTCCCGGAGTTGTTTCACGGCTTTGTCAGCCCCGATATTGCTCTGGACTTGGGCGATCGCTTCTTCGGCAACTCGGCGGACTCGACCATCGGGGGTTTGGGTGGCGAGGGATTGGAGAATACCAATGGCTTTCGGGGTTTCCATCTGTCCTAGGGAAGCTACTACCGCCAGTTGAGTCAAGAAAAAAGTTTCCTTCGCTAAATCTGCCAACAGGGAGAGGATTAACTCTAGCTGGGGTGGTTCCTGCCCTTTGGAAACGGCTCCCAAAGCTCGAATGGCGGTTAACCGTAGGGGTTGGGGAATACCTAGTTTCGTGTAGGGAACGATCGAATCTAACGCCACTGCCGAAGTTTTTAACTGGGCTAATCCGGTGATAGCTCCCGATCGCACCATTTCATTCCAGCCCGATCGTTCCCGAAGGACTTGATTGAGGAGGTGAATTACTCGCTCTTCTTGATCCTTGAGAGTTGCCGACACCAAGCTACCCAAAACTCTAGCCGCAGCACTCTCCACGTAGTAGCTAGGATCCCCGGCTTCTAAAAGTCCTTGTACAGCCTGTAAACTATGCAAATCCTTCACTTGTCCTAGGGCATCAACCACCGATCGCCGCACTCTTGCCTCTGGGTCTTGTAAACCAGCAATCAGGGCTGCCCCGGCTTGGTCTAGTTTAATTTTGGCAAGGGATTGAGCTACTTCCGATCGCACCGCCCAGAATTTGTCATTGTCTAGAGCTTCTGCCAGTGTATTCACCGCCTCTAATCCGCCTTTCTTGGCTAGGGCTTGGGCAGCATAGATGCGAGAAATGGGGTCAGGATCGTAGAGGAGTTGCGCCTTGAGTTCAGGGAGCGCATATTCTAAGGTGACGGTTTTGAGATAATTATTACCCTGATCAAAACTAATAAAACTTGGCTTCTGCTCTAGGGGAAAATAAAAACTTTGTTCCTTTTCATAAATCCGCACGGTAAAAGTCTTTAAGGTGGGGATTGCGGTTTCTGCCTCTTTGTCAATACTTTTGTCAATATCTTGATCAACGAAGCCAAAGCCAATGGGGATTTTTAGATCAAATAATTCGTTATCTGTCACAGTTTTATCAGGCTTGCCTTGGGTTTGGGTGACAGTAATTTTTGCCAATTTACTATCATTATCCCAACTGTAGGCAATCTGGTAATCAGGATGTCCACCCCGAAAAACGTACTGATCAAACAGGAACATTAAATTCCGCCCCGAAGCTTTTTCGATCGCCCGGATCAGATCAATAGTCTCTACGGTTTGGTGAGCGTGGTCGTGGAGGAAGATTTTAATAGTTTTCCAGAATAATTCATCCCCTAGCTCCGTGCGAATCATGTGATACACACAGGCTCCCTTTTCATAGATGTGTCGATCGTACAGCTCGATCGCTTCTCGGTACACATGGGTGACAATGGGGCGGCGATACCGAGAACTATCCTCAGCGAGATAACTCCGGGCTTCATTTAACAAATAATAGGCAGCGTCATCTTTGCCGTATTCAAAATCTGTCCAATACACCTCAGAATAGGAAGCCATGCCTTCTTTAACCCAAGCATGAGACCAGTGTTTAATCACAATTAAATCCCCAAACCACTGATGACAAAGCTCATGGACAACTAGACTTTCCGTACTGCGATTATCAAGGGCAGCCCGTTCATCAATCAAGCAGCGATCGGTCAATAGGGTCGTGGAGGTATTTTCCATCCCCCCAAAAATAAAATCATCGACGCAGACTTGGGCATACTTAGAAAAGGGATAATCATAGCCAAATTTCTCACTGAGAAACTCCATCATTTTCGGGGTTTTCCCCATACTGATCTTGCCCTCAGCGACGCGATCTTTTTCTACGTAATAATTAACTGGTCTGCCCCGCCATGTATCTGTAATTTCCGCAAAATCTCCCACGGCTAGGGTCATTAAATAGGTGGGATGTACCTGTTTTTGGAACCAGTGAAAAATACTTTCTCCCGATTCTAGAGCCTCTGTGTGGATCAAATCACCATTGGAAATTGCCATCAAAGGCTGGGGAACTTTTACCCGAATCTCGGAGGTTGCCAACTGTCCGGGATAGTCAAAGCAGGGGAACCAGTAGCGGGAATCTTCATCTTCTCCCTGAGTCCAGACTTGGGTAGGTTTGTGGGGATAGTGGGAGTTGGGAATGATAAAGTACAGACCTCGTTGAGGTTTTTCGACTCCATAATTAATGGCAACTTTAAACGCTTGCCCAGCAATGGTAGGTTGAGTGAGATAAATTTGCAGGAACTCGCCGTCGTAGTCAAATTTCTGGGGAACTGACTCCACCTTGACTGTGTAGATGTGGAGATTCACAGCATCAAGGGTGAAATTGGTAATCCCGTCTCGCACTGGATTGATGGTGATGGTACAAGTGCCACTAAAACTTTCGTGGGGAATTTCTAGGGTTAAATCTAAAAAAATATGCTCCACCTGACCGGGACGATCGGGATTGTAGTGGGGTTTGGCTCCCGGCACAATAAAAGACTTGCGATCGCTACTCTCTCCATCAAAATAATACTCTAAGCTCATTTTCGTCTTGGCTCCTTGGCGAATTTCAACTATCTAGACCCTAATCCTAACTGACTTAGATAATCTAGTTTAGGTTTAGTTGAAGTTTAGATCAAATCTAACGCAAATTTAAAAAGCTAATCTGGATTAAATGTAGATGGGAGCGATCGCAAGCAAGTTCCTAAGAAATCTGTCTTTGCAGGGGAAATAGCTGTTGTCGTACCATTTGTTTGTAATTATCTAGGGTTAATTTTTTGGCTCTGATCTCTTCGGTTAATTTTTTGATCTGGAGTTTGTGGGTATTCTGCTGCTCCACGATCGCCCACTCATTTTGACGATAGATTGCTTCGCCTTCTTTCCTAGCTTGCTTAAACATTTGTCGCAGGGTTATAGAACTCAATTGACATTGGCTCTCGCAGTAGGCATTGGTAGTTTTGCCGATCGCCCAAGTTGCCATAAAAGCATCAGAGGCAGCTAAATTAGTCCCCAAATTTGGCAATAGTTTAGCGATATCTATAGCTGTCAACCAAGCTGAGACAAAGCCCAAACTGCCTACAATGCCCTCAAATAGCGACTGAGGCTCTAGGTGAGGATAGCCCCAAATTCCCCCAATTTCCGAAATCAATGCAAATTGAATATCAAGGGCTGCTGCCTCCGTATAGGTACTGAGGAGAGGAGAGGGAAATGCCCCAAGGACAGACGTGGCGATCGCTCCGTAGAGAATTTTTTGATCGATGACTTCGGCTCGTTGCTGTTGGTCTTTAATGGGTTGTACAGTTTCTCCCTGAATGGTATAGCTTTGATTCACTAAGCCATGCAACTGCTCGATGGTTGTCGCATCTAAACTAAAAGTATCCTTAATTTGCTCGATGATCCTTAATTCCTGTGGATGAGGTACGATCTTAGTGGCAATCAAACGATAGGCGGTGTAATAGGTAAGCTCTTGTTCTACAGGTGATGTAATTTGAGCTAGTTCTGCTGGGAGATCGATCGATTCATCGAGTAATTTATCCCACATCATGCCTAATGGCAGTAATCGCTCACTAGCACGAAGCTGAACTTTTTCCGATTCATCTAATACGCCATCGGCTTTGACCACACAAATTAAAACTTTGAGCCGGGCTAGAGCTTCTGGGGAGATGATGGGAGTTTCAGGGGTTGCTGGTGTAATTAGGGGAAGCGATCGCTCTAATTCTGGGACAATCAACAGAGGACAGGTCGCCCGATGGAGAATAAATTGGCTCAGACTCCCCAACAACATCTCCTGCAATTGATCTCGCTTGCGTCTTCCCATAACGATCAAATTGACGCTTTGCGAATATTTCAAAATACTATCCCCAAACTCTTCGGTGGTGATTAAATAATCCAGATCGCAGAGGGATTCTAGGGAATGAAAAAGTTCTTGGAGTTCTGCCTTTCCCCTAGAACTGGGCAGAGTTTCATGGCTAGGAGCCGATTCTTCATAGTCTAACTCTGGTTCAGTAATATGCAGCACTGTTACTTGAGTTTTGGCTTGAGTTCCTTCTAACCATGCCTGCAAAAAATCTACGATGGCGATCGTATTGGGGGAAATATCCGCAGCAACTAAAATCTTCATGGGTATTAACTCCTAATCTTCTAAATCAAGCTGACGTTTGGCAATATCATCAACATCTTGAAACTGCCCGGCTTTGATAGACCACAACAACCCAAAAATCACAAACACGCTAATAGGGAGCAACACCCAAACTAGCGACCACATGACCACCGTGCCATCCCCAACCCCAAACCAACTGCCGTGCATGGCGGTTTCTTGAGCCATTTTATTTGCATCCGTAGCTACCAACAAAGAGGAAAGAATAGAAATCATAAGTTGATTTGACCATGAGATTAAAAATTAAATATAGAATTTAGCTCTAGGATGGGGATTGAGGTATTTTCCATGCCCCCAAAGACTGAATATAGTCAGTCAAATCCTCTAGTTCCTGCTGAGAGAGGTAATCGTAGGCAGGCATGATGGACATGGGATTGTAGTTACGAGGATTAATAAAATGTCCAATCAAATAATCTCGGGCTGGTTGACCGATATCCCTCCTCCAAATCTGTCCCTCGTTAGATAGATCTGGTCCCTGACGGGCAGTTCCTAAAAGATGGGGGCGATCGTAATAGTAGTCTCCTGATTTAGAAACACCAAAAGACATCGCTAAATTTTCATCTGCTTTGACGCTACGGACTTGCTGGGAATGACAATAGACACAGCCTTCTCTGGCATAGATTTGTCGCCCTTTTGCTTCCGATAGAGAATAGGCTACTAAGCCCACACTAGGCTCAGTAATCGAGGAGGTAAAGGCTGGGGCAACAGCTAAACCACTAAAGGCTAGACCAAATAAAATAGATAAGCCAATAATGATGGGCAGGACACGGATATATCTCATTTTTGGATCACCTCCGAGGATTATCTTGGGAGCTTTTTTGCCAGACTAGTTTTCCAGCATCGAGATCAGCATCCTTAGTAGAGGTAGCTAGGGTCTGCCATACATTCCCCAGAAATAAACCTTGTCCAACCAATAAAACACCGCCACTGATCGCCCGTGCAATGTTGTAGGGTGTCCGCAGCATCATCGTCCCGGCGGGAGAGTTACCCATTTCCCAAGCATTGCCTTCAATCAAACCAATAATTGCCATGGAAGCAACATAGCCCACTATCCCCAGCACAGTCAGCCAGAAATGCCATTCTGCTAGGGGTCGGGAGTATTTTAATTTGCGCGATCGCTCTAAATAAAAGTAGGTAAAGGCGGCGAGTCCAGCGATCCCGAAGCCCAGAAATCCTAGGTGAACGTGGGCGATCGTCATGTAGGTAAAATGAATTTTGGCATTGAAGGACATGATCGCCAAGGCACTACCCCACAAAGATGCTCCAGCATAGCCTAAGTAAGCCAAAATACTAAAGCGATAGCTCACATCTGTTCTCAACACCGATAACGCTCCTAGGGCTGTACCACCAAAGTTAACAATGGTGGCAAATACTGGCACAAACATGGCAAGGGAAGCTGTAATGGAAGCAGACATCACCCACATAGGTACAGGCCCCCAAATTACATGATGCCCCCCATTCCAAGGATAAAATGCTGCTAAAGTCCAAAACCCAACAAAGGAGATTGTATGGCTGTAGAGAGGTTTTTTTACCTGTTTTGGCACAATATAATAAATAGTTGCCAGCCCCAAGGTAGTTAACCAAATGCCGAAAAGATTATGACTATAAAACCAGTTGACGATCGCATCTTCAATCCCGCTAAATCTATTTGCATTTCCTAAAGTGTAGTAGATAGGAAAGGGAATAATGGCTAGCAAGATATACCAAAGGGAAACGTAGAGACGTTTTTCCCGCCGCATCACAAAGGTCGAAAAGATATTGCCAGCGATCGCAATTTCTAGCAACCCAAACCCCATGTCAAAGGGAAATGGAATCTCTGAATATTCTTTACCCTTGCTATAACCAGCCATGATGGCAAGACAACCACCCAGTAAATTAAAATTCCATCCCCAAGCTGTCAAAACTCCCAAGGTTTCGGAAAATAATGGAGCCTGAGTCAGGCGGGGAACCATATAAAAAGCCGCCCCTAGATATCCCATGCTCATAAAACCAAACACCCCAATATTCACGTGGACTGGGCGCAAGCGTCCATAGGCAAGGGCAGGAACACTTTGTAGAAATTCTGGATAAAACAACTTAACGGCTTCAATTATTCCCACGATCATCGCTACTGTCAACCAAAACAAACCAGAAAATAGCCATATCTGCATGGCATGATCGGGGCGCTCAAGAGCAGGAATACGTAAAGAGCTAGGCTGAAGTTGGGAAGTAGAAAGGAGGCTCTTTTCCGTAGTTGTCTCTGTATTAGTCTGAATTAAAGTCATGAGGTTCACTAAAACAAGAATGATGACCTATCAGGGCTGATAAGGGAAATAATCTTACTAGACACCACAAAATGTGTTTTTTTGTATACAAAACGCTACAGAATCATATTCTGTGGTAGGAAGTAATTTCTATGAATACCTTAATCTTCCCTCTGTAGTTACGTCAAAAGACTAGCTGTCAAACTCCGAAGAAAATACAGTACCTTGTTAGTTTATGAACAAAAAAACTTTTACAAAAAAAATAAGCCCTCCTCAAAAGGAGAGCCAAAGTTGAATCCTAGAGATTAACTCCTAAGTTGTAACAATTATGTTCACTTGTGGTTTACTTGACGATCTTGGAAACTACACCAGCTCCGATCGTCCGACCGCCTTCCCGAATAGCAAACCGCATTCCTTGTTCGATCGCAATCCCGTTGATTAGTTCTACAGTTACTTTGATCCGGTCGCCGGGCATAACCATTTCTACGTTAGCACCTTCATCGGAGGTAAACGCTTTGATGGTTCCGGTAACATCGGTAGTCCGTACATAGAACTGGGGACGATAGCCAGCGAAGAAAGGAGTCTTCCGACCGCCTTCTTTTTCTTGAAGGACATAAACTTCCCCTTCAAACTCAGTGTGAGGAGTGATAGAACCGGGCTTGGCAATCACCATTCCCCGCTCAATATCTGCCTTTTGAATCCCCCGGAGGAGTACCCCAGCGTTATCGCCAGCCATCCCTTCCTCTAGGCTCTTCTTGAACATTTCAATCCCGGTGACGGTGGTGCTGCGGGTAGGTTTGATACCCACGAGTTCGACGTTATCACCAACTTTTACTTTCCCACGTTCGATCCGTCCGGTAGCTACAGTCCCCCGACCAGTAATGGAGAACACATCTTCTACCGCCATCAAGAAGGGCTTATCAATATCCCGCTCTGGAGTAGGAATGTAGGAATCTACAGCATCCATGAGGTCATAAATGCGATCGACCCACTTGTTTTCACCGCGGACAATTTTGGGGTTTTTGGTCATGGCTTCTAGAGCTTGGAATCCAGAACCTTTGATAATAGGAATATCATCGCCGGGGAATTCGTACTCATTGAGGAGTTCCCGGAGTTCTAGTTCTACTAGCTCTAGGAGTTCTTCGTCTTCCATGATGTCTTCTTTGTTCAGGAACACCACAAGACTAGGCACACCTACTTGCTTAGCGAGCAGAATATGCTCCTTGGTTTGGGGCATGGGACCATCGGTAGCTGCCACTACAAGAATACCGCCGTCCATTTGCGCTGCACCAGTGATCATGTTCTTCACATAGTCAGCGTGACCGGGACAGTCCACGTGGGCATAGTGACGATTTTCGGTTTGATATTCTACGTGAGCCGTATTGATGGTAATCCCCCGGGCTTTTTCTTCAGGAGCCGCATCAATTTCATCATATTTTTTGGCTTTAGAATCACCAATCGCTGCCAAGGTCATAGTAATAGCAGCAGTTAGGGTAGTCTTGCCGTGGTCAACGTGACCGATCGTACCGATGTTAACGTGGGGTTTATTCCGTTCAAATTTTGCGCGTGCCATGAATTAATTCGTCCTTATTTTCCTTACTTATTACTTACTAACTGTTTACTGATGACCAACGGTTAATCACTAGTTGCTATTGGCTCTTGGCTAGATTTTAACCATTAACTATTAAAGCACTAACAATTAACCATGCATCATCAAATCTCTAGAGTTTTAGCTCCAGCAATTAGCTTTTGCCTTTACTCTTGCTGATAATCGCCTCCGCTACGTTCCTAGGAACTTCAGCATAATCGCTAAATTCCATAGAGAAAATACCCCGTCCCTGAGTTTTGGAGCGAATATCGGTGGCATAACCAAACATTTCTGCTAAGGGGACTTTTGCCACTACCTTTGCTAACCCTTGGTCTGTTTCCTGTCCTTCAATCTGTCCCCGGCGGGAGTTGAGATCACCAATAATGTTGCCAATGTAGTCCTCTGGTACTTCTACTTCGACTTTCATCATGGGTTCAAGGATCACAGGGTTAGCCTTGGATACAGCTTCTTTAATTGCTAAGGAACCAGCAATCTTAAAAGCCATTTCTGAGGAGTCCACATCGTGGAAAGAACCATCTACCAAGGTTGCCTTGAGGTCAATTACTGGATAACCAGCAACGATGCCAGATTCGCAGGCTTCTTTCATTCCTTGTTCTGCGGGACCAATGTATTCTTTGGGTACAGAGCCACCAACAATTTTAGAAACAAATTCAAACCCAGTACCTGGTTCGCCGGGGGTTAGTTCAATCACCACGTGACCATACTGTCCTTTACCACCACTTTGACGGATGTGCTTACCTTCGGCACGGACTGCCTTACGGACAGTTTCTCGGTAGGCTACTTGGGGAGCACCCACGGTAGCTTCGACCTTGTACTCCCGGAGCATTCTGTCTACAAGGATTTCTAAGTGCAGTTCTCCCATGCCAGCAATTACAGTCTGGTTGGTTTCAGGATCAACCCGGACTCGGAAGGTAGGATCTTCTTCAGACAAAGCTTGTAGAGCTTTTGAGAGTTTATCCATGTCCTGCTTGGTTTTTGGTTCCACAGCTACAGAGATAACTGGCTCTGGGACAAACAGAGATTCAAGAATTACAGGGGCAGTATCATCACAGATAGTATCTCCGGTGATAGTATCCTGCAATCCAAGGGCAGCACCTAAGTCTCCGGCTCGCAGTTCATCCACGTCAATGCGATCGTCCGCCTTCATCAACACTAAACGAGATACCCGTTCTTTTTTGTCCTTGGTGGAGTTGAGGACGTAGCTACCTTTTTTCAGGACTCCAGAATAAACCCGGACGAAGGTAAGGCGACCAAAGCGATCGCTCATGATCTTAAACGCTAGAGCTGCTAGAGGGGCATTGTCATCGGCGGGACGAGTAACTTCGGTGCCATCTAGGAGCAAGCCTTGGATAGGGGGAACTTCTGTGGGGGAAGGTAGGTAATCAAGAACGGCATCGAGCATCAACTGCACGCCTTTGTTCTTGAAAGCAGAACCACACAGGACAGGAACAATGGTGCCAGCGATTGTCCCTTTGCGGAGTCCAGTCTTAATTTCCGCTTCAGAGATTTCTTCCCCATCGAAGTATTTTTGCATGAGGACATCATCAGCTTCCGCCACTGCTTCCACCAACCCGACCCGATATTTTGCCGCTAATTCCTGCATGTCGGCGGGAACCTCAGTTTCTTCAATATCAGTACCTTGATCGTTGGTGTACATAAAAGCTTTCATCTGCACTAGGTCAATAATGCCTTTGAAATCACTTTCACTGCCAATGGGCAACTGAATGGGTACAGCGTTAGCTCGGAGTCGATCGACCATCTGCTCCCGAACTTTGTAAAAATTCGCCCCTGTGCGATCCATCTTGTTGATGAAAGCAATCCGGGGGACTTTATAGCGATCGGCTTGCCGCCAAACAGTTTCTGACTGTGGTTGAACTCCCCCTACGGAACAGAACACCGCAATCACACCATCCAATACCCGCATGGAACGCTCCACCTCAATGGTGAAATCCACGTGTCCGGGAGTATCAATAATGTTGATTTGATAATCTTTCCAACTTGTACTAATTGCTGCTGCGGTGATGGTAATACCCCGCTCCCGTTCCTGATCCATCCAGTCTGTGACCGCTGTGCCCTCGTGGACTTCGCCGATCTTATGCACAATACCGGAGTAAAATAGGATCCGCTCGGTAGTGGTAGTTTTCCCCGCATCAATATGGGCAGCGATGCCGATATTGCGTACTTTTTCTAGGGGGATAGTTCGTGCCACAGTGACCTCCTTCTTCTGGGTTCCCCAGATATTAAAAATTGTGTTCGTGTTTATTTACAATTCTACACTTTTTAGCTAATCTTTGCCGAATATATTTCCCGTCCAGCCTCTCTCGTAAAGCCAAGATTCACCATTAATACCCTGAAGATGTCAGTTAAAGCTGGTCAAAATCAGTTTGGGACAGGAGAGACTAAAAATTTGATGGTAAGGTTTAGGCAGGCAAAGAAAATTAATAGCGGTAGTGGGCAAAGGCTTTGTTTGCATCTGCCATTTTGTGGGTTTCTTCGCGCTTGCGAATGGTGTTTCCGGTTTCGTTGGCTGCATCCATCAGCTCGTTAGCCAATTTGTTTGCCATGCTCTTACCGGGTCTGGTTCTTGCAAAGCGGATCAACCACCGCAGAGCCAAGGTTGTGCCTCGATCGGTACGGACTTCCATGGGTACTTGATAGGTGGCTCCACCTACCCGTCTAGCCTTGACTTCCACTAGGGGAGTAGCATTGCGGACGGCTTTCTCAAACACGGGCAGGGGGTCGCCACCAGTACGTTCCTCGATCGTCTTCATCGCATCATAGATAATACTATAGGCGGTGGTTTTTTTGCCATGACGCATAATTCGCCGCACGATCATACTGACTAGACGGTTGTTGTAGACAGGATCGGCAGGAACCGGACGTTTTTTGATTTTGCTACGGCGGGACATAGATTAATTAGTTATGTATGAATTACTAGTTAGGATTATGAATAGCAATCTAGCCTGGAAACTTAGAGAACAGATTCTGAGAACAGGTTCTATAGATTTAGATTTTTATAGAATGACTTGCCATCAGGATTCTCTTCATGGGCAGCCTCGATCGCTGAGATCGTTATAGTTGACTCTATAGTTGACTATTTGGCAAACTATCTAGGGTTTTTAGGCTAGGCTTTTTTAGGACGTTTCGTTCCATACTTAGAACGACCTTGGGAACGGTTTTTAACCCCAGCAGTATCTAAGGTGCCACGAATAATGTGATAACGTACCCCGGGCAAGTCTTTTACCCGTCCACCCCGGATCATGACCACAGAGTGTTCTTGGAGGTTGTGACCAATGCCGGGAATGTAAGCAGTGACTTCAAACCCAGAGGTTAAGCGCACCCGAGCCACTTTTCTGAGGGCAGAGTTGGGCTTTTTGGGGGTGGTAGTGTACACACGAGTGCAAACTCCACGCCGTTGGGGACATTCCTTGAGAGCTGGAGACTTGGTTTTTACGTTGGCACTGGCGCGCGCCGTTCTGATTAGCTGTTGGATAGTAGGCATGAGTTGAGATGTATGGGCAACTCTAGTCGAGTGTTTAGTTGAGTATTTGAATAATTTTATGCAGACAGTCTTTTAATATATCTATACTTGTGGCTTAGTGTCAATGGTACTGCTTTGAGTTAGGTTATCCCAAATTCATGCCAACTGTCAAAGCCCTCGCCGCCTGTCCCAAGAGTTAGGAGAGTAGTCTTATCTTTATTCATCCAGATTTTTAATCGGATTTTTGATATATTTATAAAACTAAAAGATGTCAAAGATGTTGAAAGTATAAAAACACAATCTTGTTATTCTTAGTGCAATCGTATCTTGAATCAGGCTTTGAATAATAGTGGCTAGACTAAAACTTAACTTTTTATTTTTAAGCTCTTAATTTTTTTCTTTGGTACTAGCTCCAAAAAATTCTTCCCTAGATCAGGAAACCATAATGTTACAGCTTGCTATCTTGATATTTGTCGTTATTTTTGGGTCAGCGCTTTGTTCTAGTACAGAAACAGCGCTTTTTTCAGTTTCCCCCATCAAGGTTAAACAATTAGCTCAGTCTAACAATCCTTCGGCTCTGGCTCTCTTGGCAATTCGAGAAAATATGAGTCGCCCGATCGCCACGATCGTGATTCTGAATAATATTTTTAATATTGTTGGTAGCATCCTGATTGGGAACACTGCGAGTCAAGTTTTAGGAGCTAGTTGGCTGGGCTTGGTTTCTGGGATATTAACTTTTTTAATTATCATTTTTGGGGAAATTTTGCCAAAGACCATCGGCGATCGATACTCAGAACCCATATCTCTGATGATGGCTTTACCTGTAACTGGGCTTGCCATAGTCTTTACCCCCATAGTCTGGATCATTGAAAATGTAACGTTACGATTTTTTAAACGCAAGAAACGCCCGACAACTAACGAAGCAGAAATTAAACTGCTGGCAAATATTGGTCAACAGGAAGGAATCATTGAAAGCGGCGAAGCAGAAATGATCCAAAGAGTATTCAGATTAAATGATGTCACGGCTTCCGACTTGATGACCCCACGGATTATCCTTACTTATATCCGGGGAGATTTAACGCTGGAAGAAGCCAAAAAAGATATTATTGCTTCCCAACACACCAGAATTATTGTGGTCGATCGCTCCATTGATCAAGTTATTGGCTTTGCCCTCAAGGAAAATTTACTGACAGCCATAGTAGAAGGTAATAACCACGAAAAAATTGCTAACCTGGCTCGAAAAGTCAACTTTGTACCAGAGGCAGTCCGAGCCGATAAACTCATGAAAGATTTTATTGCCGCCAGAGAACATCTAGCGGTGGTTATTGATGAGTATGGCGGAGTTGCTGGGGTGGTTACGTTGGAAGATGTGCTAGAAGTCATTACTGGCGAAATTGTAGATGAAACCGATCGAACTGTAGATTTACAAGAAATTGCCCGCAAGAAACGAGAAAAAATGTTGCAATCTATTAATATTGTCTGAAATTTTGTCTAAATCGATAGAAGGCGATCGCCCCCGTTTTCCACAGATTTAAAGAGTTTTCCACAGGATACGCAATAGTTTTCCACAAAATTTAAAGGTTTGGTTATGAATCTTTGTGCAACTGCCTGTGGATTTAATAATTAATCTCCCTAACTGTTTAGCAATTATTCAGTAATTATTCAGTAATTATTCAGCCGTTACTTAGAATTCACTCAGACTTTTTAGGAGTATCTTCCACCACAAGATCAGAGTCGGCTACTTCCGGGTTCTCTACTTCACTTTTGCCCATTTCGTCCTTGAAGCCCTTGAGAGTTTTCCCTAAAGCACTGCCCAACTCAGGAATTTTCTTGGGGCCAAAAATCAAAATTGCGACGACACCAATAATTGCCATTTCTGGTAAACCTAAACCAAACATAGTTCGATCGCTCCATCAAAATTTATTTTGTAATATACTAAACCTAAACCATCTAGCCTAGAATTAAGGCAACAGGGGAAATTTTCAAGGATTTTTTTTGGCTCCCTGCGTTTTTTGATTTTATCTGCCTGCGGTGAAATTTGCCCGATCGAGTTTATCAGTAGTTAAGCAAAATTAATTACCTAGGCTCAACGAGCAAAATTGACAACTCACCCTTGGACTTGGGATAGCATCATTATTCACCCAAGATTAATCTAAGGTACGATCATTTTATATGGACTATGCCAAACTTTTCCTGTTGTCAAGCTTTCTCTAGTAAGAATTTCCGTATTTTGACGTAGAGGCTATTAGGAAATTTTAGGCTAGAATCATCATCATCTCTGAAACTTATTTTGGAAACTTATTCATAGGCTATTCTTCATGGCTCATCAACCTTCATCTCAAATCATCACTCCATGCATCGTAGATCAAGGAATAGTTAATAACAAAAATGACATGCAACGTTTGTTAAGTGACTTGACTTGTGTGCAGTATATTCACAGTATTGATGGTTATCCCCACAGCCAAGGGAAGGGTTGTATCATTGAGGTATTTAATGAGCCCGCTAGTGCCACCCTTGTCGCAAATCATGGACTATATATTAATCTTCAGAGTTTTGATTATCTAAAACTTGGTCAATCCAGTAGTGGACAGGCTTATTTTGATCTGGTGCAGGGCGATCGACAACTCCGCCTCATTCCCCTGTCTAGCCCTCTCCAAGAGCAACTATCCCAACAAATCAACACTGAAGAAATCGAAGCCATCTTTAACCAAGTCCTCGCTGCCAAATGGGACATCCAACTAGATGATGATGGAGAATGCCCCATTTAAACCTAACCTAGATATTGACCTAGATATTGACCTAAAAGGTGTATTTTCGATCGCGTACCCAGATACTCACAGGAACTCCTGCCCCTTGGGGATTAATCCTTGCCTCGACCACGATCGGCGGTAATTTTTCCTGCTCTCTGGCAATACCCTGTTCCGTAGCAAATTCTTGATTAATATCCCGCACCCGATCCTCCGGCATGTAGTAGGTTTCCATCCCATACTCAACCCGATTAAACTTTGATTTTCCCTTCAGATAAATTTGATTATCCGGTAAATTTGTGGGGGGAGTTGTCCGAATAGCTACGGGTCGCCAAGGTTCATAGAAAGGATAGGTAGCAAGAATGGAAGGAGCTTCGAGGATTACATAAACAGTTGCGTCATATTTAATTTCTTGCCTCATTTCTTGCCTCATTTCTTGCCTTATTTCTTGACTGTCACCAATGTTATCCTTGGGGAAATCTTTCCAGCCGGGTAATTTCTTCAGGGTTTCTGTCCTGCTAATGTCATAACTGAGGATTTGTGAATATCCCAAAATGGGACTGTAGGGATCTACGGGGGCGGTTTGCAAGAATACTGTTTTGCCAGTCATGTAGGTATGCACTACCCCAGCCGGAACGCTAATAATTAGGAGGATTTGTAATATTAAAGGCAGCCAAAATCGCCATTTAGGAAGTTTAGGAACTGGGTAGTTAGAGAGAATTGTCTGCATGATTTTTTACCTAAAAATTGAATTTGTAAATAATAGGTTGACTTGAAAGTAATTAGTAACTTTAGTCGCTTTTAGTTACTAGAAACTTTTCAGACATCCCCTTAGAAATCAAGTGCTAATTACTCAAATATTTACTGGAGATGAATCAAGAATTTATGGAGAGATTAGTTAGGAGTTAATACACTCTGATGACGGCGGTAGCGTTCAAACCAAACTCCGGCAACCATAACCCCAATCCCGCAGAGAATTAAGACTAGAGATTTGAGCAGTAAACCAGTTTCGTATTCAAAAGTCCGGCTGAAGATTTGCCCTGTGAGCAGGATCATGCCCATCCAAAAGGAGAGCCGATCGCCCTTGGTCAGCCCTTCTTTGGTGAGACCAGCACCGAGAATAAATAGTAAGACATTGAAAATAAAGGTTCCCAACACTGGAATATAACTAATATTGCCATGCCAGAAACTGACGATCGCCATAGTTCCTAAAATCCCCAAAATTACACTATTATTTAGGTCTAATCTTAGGTAGGGAGGTGTGGTTTGAATGTGGGCAATTCTAACCCAATTGTAGATAGTCCAAATTATGAAAAGACCAAGGGGTAAACTAAGGTAAGATAGTTCATTTCCACCATATTCTTGCATATCAATAATGTTTCTTTCGGAGGATGACCAAGAAGAGTAGAAAGAGAGAAAAAAGCTAGAGTAGATAATAAAGAAGACACCAATTTTTCTGGAGATCGAGGCAAATACTTCTGGTTCTGACTCTGACCGCCGCCATGGGAAATCATGGAAACTCCACAGAAAAGCCGGGGGCAAAATTAAGCTCACTAAACCCCAAATGCCCTGCTGCCAATTTCCCCAGTAGGCAAACCAAGAATAGGAACTCATTAAGTTGAGGAGGGCAGACATCACCGCAATCATGCCCACGGTAAAAATCCATCTCGATCGACACCAGTAGGCCAGGGAAAGATAGGCAGCAGCACTGAGAATCGGCATTTGAGTAAACACCCAGAGCCAAATCGAATTTTCTTCCGAGGCAGCTTGAGAAAAACCTGTCCAGTAGCCAATGCCAATCAGGGCGATCGCCAACATTCCCAGAAGCGTTAACCGTAGACTGTACGCCATCAACAACACCCCCGCCCCCCAGACTAGATAGAGCTTAAACTCTGCCCCGCCGATGTGGAACATTTGCGCCATCAGAGCCATATTTGCCCCCAAAGTTAAAGCCCCGGTAAATAGCAAAGCCTGCCCCAACAAAGACTGCCAAGGAGTCCTGCCCCGTTGCCAAAGTTGAAAGCCGATCGTATTCACTGTGATAAACACACTCAACAGCAACACAATCCGCACTTCCCGACCCCAATCCTGCCAGTTTGCCGCCACAAAGGTAATTACCCCCAACCCCAAGAGCAGACCGCCGATCGAGAGGAGAATATTCGTAAACCGATTTTGAGCATTGGTTTCAATACTGCCGAACTGGTATCTAGTTGCTAATTGTTCATAAAAATCTTCATTAATTAAGCCTTCGGTCTGCCACTGCGCTGCTTCTTGGCGGAGTTGACGACGAAATTTTTCTGTGATCATCGCTTTGTCACCATAATTTTAATTGTTGATATTTAGTTATTGATGGGTTGAGAGTTTTTGAGACCAGATGACAAACTGGCGTAATTTCCAACTCTCGATCGACACCCCATCCATTACTTCGACTTTGCTCAGTACAAGTCACTGCTAACTGCTAACTGTTAACTGTTCACTGATATCTAGTATTCTTGCTTTGATCCCAAGGGATAATCTCTAGTCTGTGCCAGTTTATCGATCGCCCCCTAGAGCTTCCCTTTCAAAATTCACAACTAATTCCATTCTCCTTGGAGAGTAAACGCTGCCCAAAAATAGGGAGCTACCCAACCCCGACTTTGCCATATTTCTAACTGTGCGGCTCTTAAGGCTGCGGCGGGTCTGAGATTTTCCTGCAACATCTTGCCATAAAATTTACTCATCAAACTAGCAGTTTCCGTGTCTGGCACTTCCCATAAACTAGTGACAACTCTTGGAGTTCCGGCATACATCAAGCCCCGTGTTAAACCAATTAAGCCTTCCCCTTGCACTACTTCCCCCAAGCCAGTTTGACAGGCACTAAGGACGACTAAATCGGCATTAAAGTTGAGATTGAAAATATCTCCTAAAAGTAGATAACCATCTTGGGTTTGTCCATTTTCCTGTACTAGGGACATGACTATGCCAGATAGTTCGGGGTTTTGGGCATTAGCGAAGCCGTGGGTTGCCCAGTGGATGAAACGATACTGGGAAAGCTGGTTACTCAAGGCATTTTCCCGATTGGCTTGGAAATCAAAATAAGCTAGACGATCGCTTTCTGGGACTAAATTCAAGATAGTATTTGCTTCTTGGCGAGTACCGGGGAGTCTATTCCAATCACCTCTGGCATTACGGGCGGCTCGATCGACATTCTGAGCAATTAAGGGTAGTTCATTAGTTGGGGTAGTCTCAGAACGTTGGCTAACTCGCTGGTCATCGGCAGCAAAAACTGGATCGGCAAGGACTGCTAGGGTTTGAGGAGCAGGGTTTCTACCTTGGGTTTCGGTGCGGAGGGTTTGCAGAGTGGAGGCAGAAGGAAGATAGACAATTTCGTTATTGACTAGTAGAGGTTGGTATCGATTATTTTCGGTTCTAGGATCGGGTAAGGCTGCGAAGGGAATGTATTGCAAAGCTCCATCACTAATGATGACTATTCGTTTATTGCTAATTTGCTCTAGCACTGGTGACAACAAAATATTACTCAAGGCGGCGGGATCTTCTAAAAAACTAGAGCGATTGGTACGAGGATTGGTGAGTTGGGGACGGACTTTTTTGTTTACCAAGTCTTCGATCGATTTCCTGTCGGGCAGTTGGTAACTAGTCATCTCGGTTTTGCTAACTAGCCAAAGATAGCTACGCTCTTCCCCCAAGGAATAGGAAAGAATAACAGTGTTGTCATCAAGAATTTGTTGCTGAATCTGTTCTATGGTTAGGGGCTGGGGATATTTGAGAGCTGCGTATTTAGGACTAGTTGCCCGGATTTGGGATTGGAGGTCACGGTACTGGTTTTGTAGGGATTGGCGTTGGGTTTCGAGGGCGGTAATTTGTTGAGAGTTATTGGCTGTAGAGTTGGCAAGTTCAATTCTTCGTTTGTCGATCGCCCCCAATTGAATCTGGATATCTTGTTCTGTTTGCAGTAACTGGGGATCAACTCCGGTGCGGATGTCGGCTTTGGATTCGGCGAGGAGTTCGAGGAGGGTACGGGCTTTGGAGCGCTCGGTAACGTTGAAGGCTTGAGTGGTATAGCCTTGATCTGGATTTTGCTGGTGTAATTCCATCAACAGATCAATTTGTAGTTTGTAGTAGCTTTGAACAGTGGCAAAGTAGGAAGTACGGGAATCTGGGTCGATTAGTTGCCCCCGGATATCTTCAACAATAGCAATGGCAGCTTGGATATTTTGTAGGGCTGCGGGTCGATCGTTCAGAGTTCGTTGTAAGGAGGCTAGATTACTGAGAATTCTTGCTTCACCGGAGCGATCGCCTACTTCTCGCATGATCGGGAGAGATTGCTGATAAAACTCCAAAGTTTTCTGGGGCTGACCTATGCTACTGTACACCAAACCAATATTACTTAGAGTCGTGGCTTCCCCGGA
>JAIMKT010000015.1:0-255 GCA_020692245.1 Microcoleus sp. GA_180221_E-2-1-MAG-45_12 | reverse complement strand
TAAGGCTCTCTGGGGCTGACCAATACTGTCGTACACCCCACCAAGATTATTCAGGGTAGTGGCTTCCCCAGCGCGATCGCCTATCTCTCTCCTGATAGGTAGAGCTTGCTGAAAAAACTCCAAGGCTCTCTGAGGTTGACCAATGTTGTAGTACACCAGTCCAATATTGTTCAGGGTGACAGCTTCTCCGGTGCGTTGGCGTAGCCTCTCCTCTAGAGAATCGTTGACTTCTCGGATGATGAGTAGAGCTTGTTG
>JAIMKT010000109.1:3029-10525 GCA_020692245.1 Microcoleus sp. GA_180221_E-2-1-MAG-45_12 | reverse complement strand
GAAAGAATCCCTGTCTCTTTAGAGCGGGGAGTGTCAATACATATATCTACTCTACCAGTTAGGGCTGGAGAGGGGTGTCAGGAAATCCTAGAGCTTCATCACTCGTATCCCAACTAGATGTAGCCCTTGGGGAGTTAGTTATTTCTTGACCTGGGTTTTGATTAGAGTTAGTTTGATTAGAATTAGCTTGACTGGAGTTAGGAGTAAAGCTGAGTTCTTGGACCTCTCCGGGGTTGCCCATAATCTGGGGTTTGTCTTCATTGAAAGCTACGAGAATAGCTCCCGCATTTCCTGCCCGGATCGAAAGTTTGGTTTGAGCCGTCCAAGTTCTTTGGCTGCCTTCTTCGAGGACTCCTTCAAACAGGGTTTTATCATCGGCGATCGCCCGAATCCAAGATTGAGCTTTGAATGTGACATTGACTACGATCGGTTGGGTTCTCTGAACTGGGCTAGGACTAGGACTACTAGCAGATTTGGGTGTAGTAACTTTGACAGATTCTTGAATAGGAGGAAGCATCGCTAGAGGTGTCTCTCCCTGCCTAGAATTTTCGACCACTGCCGAAAGGCTATTTACCGCTACCGCCATGAGGACTATGTAAATTAAATACAAGTGCATGGGACGGAGTTGGGTCAGCAGGGGCAGCATTAACTTCCAAGAATGATCGGAAGCCCGCTCAAGGCGACTAGAGGGAATACTATCAGCTAGTCGATCGCCATCCAAGCCTAAAAAGTTGGCATACTGCCGGAGCAGAGCTTGGACATACACAGGTTCTGGAAGTTCTCGGAGATTACCAGTCTCGATCGCACTCAAAAGCCCGACCCGAATTAAAGTCTGGGCAGCCGCTTCTTCTAGGGACAAAAGTTTCTGATTGCGAGCCTCCCTCAGCAGGAACCCCAACTCCTTAATCCGATTTCCTTGTTGATCCAACAAGTGTAGCCCTTGAGACTTTTTGCTCAGGAACTGTTTCGGAATTGGTAACCTTTTGGCAAAATCAAGAATCGCAGAAAAATACATAGGGCTTAGTGCTGATTAGTCGTTAACTCGCTACCTGTTTATGATGTCTAGGACTAGATTCGGGTGATTCTAGATTATTTTATCGGGATTTAGAAAATTTCTTAAGTATTGTAATTGAAATAGGTCTAACTTTTTTTAAATATCTGTGCTAAAACTGTGCTAAAAAGTTTCCGGGCTAGATGTTTGTTTACTTTAATACCTGTTTTGTGCCTATTTTCTAAAATTAGTGGGAAAAACTTCTCAGATTAAATAGGTTCTGTCGGCTCTAACTCGTTGAATTCAGCCTTAAATCTGCCACAGCTAGATCCTAGCACCCCTGAAGAAAATTAATCTCTTGAGTAGTTAATAAACGATAATCTCCCGTAGATAAAGGAGGTTGATCGCCGGAGGATAAGAAAATTTGACCAATCGCTACTCGATGTAAACTGATTACAGGATACCCCAAGTAGGCAGCAACACGACGAATTTGTCTATTTTTCCCTTCCCAGAGAATTATCTCTAATAAAGTCTTTGAAGATTTTTGTTGCCAGAGCTTTTGGGGGTGAGTTGGAGGTAAGTTGGAAGATAATTTGGGGGATTGATTTTTAGTTTGGTTTCTTAAAACTTTGACTTGAGCAGGGAGAGTGGGGCGATCGTCCAGCAAAACTCCCCGGCGCCACTGAGCAAGAATTGCTGGAGATGGACTTCCTTCTACCCAAACATGATAGGTTTTGGGAATCTCATGGCGAGGATGGGTCAGACGAAAGGTTAAGGCTCCGTCATTAGTCAGAATTAAGGCTCCTGTAGAATCAGCATCTAGTCTGCCCACCGGATGAATGCCTTGGTGCGATCGCCACTCTGGGGGCAATAGATCCAAGACTGTAGTTCGTCCCCGTTCATCTAAACAGGTAGAAACCACTCCCAAGGGCTTATTTAATAATAAGTATACTAACTCTGGACGGGCAAGGGGCTGTACTAAGTTCCCGTCTACTTCGATGCGATCGACCTCTGGGTCTGCCTGCATTCCCAAGGTAGCCACTGTCCCATTCAGACGCACCCGTCCCGATCGAATCATTACTTCTGCCTGTCGCCGGGACGCAATCCCCCATTGGGAGAGAATTTTGTGTAATCTATCCATATTAGCTCGGAATTAACTCGGGAAAGCCTCTCGGTATTGTTGCCAGATTTTACGGATGAAATCCCGGAGGAGATGGTGAGCATTTTGGGCTTCCTCTAGGTTAAATTCTGTACTATTAATTTGTCCTAAAAGGGGAATAACTTCGGTATCAAGGGCGGGGCGAAATAAACTAGGGGGCAGGAGCAGATCGGCACTTAAACGGAGATCGTAGGTTTTTAGTTCGATCATTTCTACTTCAAGAATCATGGGTCGGAGCCAGCACACTGGTCGATCGGGTACTACCTGAATTACCTCCGCATACAATTTACTCTGCTCGTACTCTAGGCAAAGGATTTGTCGGGGTTGGAATTGAGGAGGGGCTGACTGGCTCATGGGCTTAATGTAGTTATTGTTACTACACCCTTTATTTTGACACCCCTAGTTACCAAGACACAAGAATTCTTTATGGGATTATGTTGCGAAGCCACCCAAAAAATCATCAAAGTTATTAACATCCATACCCTGATACGTCCAGCGATCTTTGGCTGGTTGGGGTTTGCAGCCACTAGTAACCTGATGGACTAACCAGAGATCGTGGGTACGGACTGCCCCAAATCCGGCGGCTCCCAGCCAAGCATCTAGACTGCCTACTGCATAATTTTTGACATTTTTAATATAGGTTTCGGGAAATATCTCTGGAACTACTTCAGGAAATGCTTTGGTAAACCATTCCATCTGGCGGAGCAGTTGCTGGGAACTATCTAAAATCACCAACTGACCTCCCCCTTTGAGGAGCCGGAAACATTCTTTAATAATGGCTTGCGTCGCTGGGATGGGGGTTTCATGGAAGAGGAGAGAAATAGTAATCAGATCGAAGTAGCCGGAGGGAAAGCCCGTATATTCGGCACTACTATGCTGCCAATGGATTTCAAGACCAGTAGATTTGGCTTTTTGGTGCGCCATGACGAGCATGGAGGGGGAAAGGTCTAGACCAGTGATGGAAGCTTGGGGAAATTTTTGTTGCAATAAAAGAGTGGCGGAGCCAGTGCCGCAACCCAGATCCAGAATACGTTGGGGGATGCCGTTGATGCGATCGAGCAACCCTTGGCGGACAAGATGTTCGTGGGGAGGCAATAAATAGGGCATGAGGCGATCGTAAGCAACCGCAGTCCGAGATTCAAGGTAGCCCCCGGCAATCCCCAGAAAGTTTTGCTGCTCATAATATTCTGGGTAAATAATTTGGGGATCAGTAAAATGGCTAGTTTCCTGCTGCCAGTCAATCTGCCCATGAATTTGCTTAAGTTCTGCCTCATTCATCAACAACTTAACTATAGGTTGCCAAAATTCTCCCCAGTTTGTTCCTGCCATAAAACCACCTAACTTCAAAACCTTGCATCAACTCTACTCTAGCTGATCCCATGATAATCAGGATAGTTTAGAGGATCGATCGGCTCATGAGACTAGGCTAAAATACATTTATAAGTTAACAACTGGTCATATTTCGCTCAAAACTTTAAACAATATAATTTGGGGATTACTTTAATGCAAAATTCACAATATATTTCATTAATAACAGATGGGCAGGATCAAGTTTTAACTATTCCCCACGAATTTGCTCTGTCAAGTACAGAGGTTTTGTTAAGAAAAGAAGGGCATCGCTTAATTATTGAACCCATTCCTTCGGGTTCTTTACTTTCCCTACTATCTACACTGTCAGATATTACAGATGATTTTCCTGACACTGATGAGGGATTGCTTCCCCTTGATGAGATCAAACTCTAGTCCCGCCCAATGACCTATCAATACCTTCTTGATACCAATATTCTTTCAGATTTAGTTAGGCATCCTCAAGGTCTAGTTGCCCAACATATCGCTACTGTAGGGGAAAGTAATATTTGTACAACTACGATCGTGGCGTGTGAATTACGGTTTGGAGCCATCAAGAGTGGTTCTTCCCGGCTTACTCAGCAAATAGAAAATATTTTGACAATCTTGCCTGTTCTGCCCTTAGAGCCACCTGTAGATTTTCATTATGCGACAATTCGTAACTACTTAGCGCAAGCAGGAACGCCGATCGGCCCTAATGACCTTTTAATTGCTGCTCATGCTCTAGCCCTTGACTTGATTCTGGTTACAGCAAATACTCGTGAATTTGAACGTGTGCCTGCCTTATCTCTGGATAACTGGTTGCTCTGAAGTAGTAAATTTAGGAAAGATTGAATAAAGTTGAGGATTTGCGTTTTTCTGGTTTAGTCGTTAAGATCCAAATAGTTTTCTTGATACATAACAAGGGAACTGACATCTATTATTTGCTTTTGGTTTTGCCTAGTGAGTTCTTCCAGTCATAGTCCGACTTTCCAGACTGAATTTATGTTTGATGATATTGAGTCTGCCCTCCAAGACATTAAGAATGGTCGATCGATCATCGTGGTAGATGATGAAGGGCGAGAAAACGAAGGGGATTTGATTTGTGCGGCGCAGTTTGCGACCCCGGCGATGATTAACTTTATGGCAGTTGAGGCTCGTGGGTTGATTTGTTTAGCCATGACAGGCGATCGCTTGGATGCCCTTGACCTACCCCTAATGGTGACGAATAACACCGATAATAATCAAACTGCTTTTACTGTGAGTATTGATGCTACCACTTCTCTAGGAGTCGGCACAGGAATTTCGGCAGAAGACCGGGCAAGGACAATTCAAGTCACCCTGAATCCAGAAACCAGACCCCATGATCTCCGCCGTCCGGGGCATATATTTCCCCTGCGATCGAGGGAAGGCGGTGTGCTGAAGCGGGCCGGGCATACGGAAGCTAGTGTAGATTTGGCAAGACTTGCAGGACTGTATCCTGCCGGGGTGATTTGTGAAATCCAAAATCCCGATGGCTCTATGGCAAGGTTGCCAGAATTGGTGGAATATGCCCAACTTCATAACCTGAAAATCATTAGTATTGCTGACCTAATTAGTTATCGCCTCTACCACGAGCGCTTTGTGCAACGGGAGACGATCGCCGAGCTTCCTTCCCAATTTGGTTTATTCCATGTTTATGCCTACCATAACAGTCTGGATGACTCTGACCATTTAGCGATCGTCAAGGGCAAACCAGAGGAATTCAAAGATAAACCAGTGATGGTGAGGATGCACTCCGAATGCTTAACCGGGGATGCCTTGGGTTCCCTGCGCTGTGATTGCCGTCTCCAACTCCAAGCAGCGATGAAAATGATCGAAAGTGCCGGAGCCGGGGTGGTAGTGTATCTGCGGCAGGAAGGGCGGGGCATTGGGTTAATTAATAAGCTCAAAGCCTATTCCCTCCAAGATTTGGGGATGGATACGGTGGAAGCGAATGAGATGCTGGGGTTTCCGGCGGATCTCCGCAACTATGGAGTGGGGGCGCAAATTCTTAATGATCTGGGAGTGAGCCAAATTCGCCTCATTACTAATAATCCCCGGAAAATTGCTGGTCTAAAGGGCTACGGGCTGGAAGTGGTCGATCGCCTGCCCCTGTTGATTGAAGCCAATGATTATAACTCCGCCTATCTAGCTACAAAAGCCACAAAACTTGGTCATCTCCTGTTGCAGACTTATCTAGTGACCGCAGCGATCCAGTGGCGTGATCAGCCCAGCCTCACGGAACGGTACGATCGCCTAGAAAAACTCCGTTATTTAGCCAAGGAAAATGATCTTCTCCTCCAAGAAGAAACCCGCCCGGTGGCGATCGCCGTTTTTAGTCATCCATCGTTAATTTTCCATCTGGGGCTAGACCAGCCAGATATTGCCGATCCCGACTGGTTCAAACAGCCTGATCATCCCTACCGCCAAGGAGTGCAAGCCATGCTCCAACAGGTCGTCAGCACTTTCACCAACTTAGGACATCTAGAGTTATTAATTTCTACTGGCTCCGATCCCCTTACTGGTCTTCAAGTCCAACTAGAGCGGGTTACGAGTGATCGTTCTGTATTATCGAATATCCTGATAGGAGAACTCCAAACCCAGAAGATTTATAAATTTACCTAAAAATGCGAAAGTTAATACTGGTGTCGGGGCCAGCTCGATCGGGCAAAAGCGAAGTCGCCGAAGGGCTAGCCACTGCCACGGGAAAATCTGTGACCTATATTGCCACCGCCCAAATTGATCCCACCGATCGAGAATGGCAAGCAAGAATTATCCAACACCAACAGCGTCGCCCGGACTCTTGGCAGACGATCGAAACCCCCTTAGATTTGACAACAATTCTCCACACCGCCTCACCCCAGAGTTGCTTGTTGATCGATTCCTTGGGAACTTGGGTCGCCAACTGCCTAGAGCAGGAAAAAACTCTCTGGCAAGAAACTTTAAATAACCTACAAAAAAATCTAACTCTCACTAAGGCAGATATTATAATAGTCTCAGAAGAAGTAGGCTGGGGCGTGATCCCGCCTTATCCCCTGGGGAGAAAATTTCGAGACCGTCTCGGCAGTGCTGCTAGAACCTTGGGGGCGATCGCTAACCCTGTGTATCTAGTCACCAATGGCTATGTAATTAATCTCAGCCAGCTAGGTACTCCCATTTCCCAATTTCTGGTACAGCCATGATCTCCACACCTATAACTAGGGCAACTAAACTATGGCAACTCCACAGCAAGTCAAAGAATATCTCGCCTGCTGGTTTCAGCTAGGCAAGCGTGTCAGTATTCACCACGGCACTAAATTTTTGTATCCGCAGCCAGTGTTGCAAGGCGATCGCTACAGTCCAGAATTTGAAAAGTGTTGGCAATTGCTACTCACCGGGCAAGGATTGGGGGATTGCTACCTTGAAGGGACTAACCAAAAAATTGCCGAACTCCTAGAGCCAAGCTGGGATTTAATTAAGTGCGCTCGCTGTCAAATCCCCATCCCTCTGAAAGTTACAGGCGTAGAGCATACAGCTTGTGTTTGCAGTGATATGGCTGATTTACCTAATCTTGATCTGCCTTCTCCTCATCGACCCGTGAGTAGCCGGGATTATTTGTTTAAGATTTGTAGCGATTTGATTAAGAAAAATGAGGAATAATTGCCAAGTTTCTTAAGTATTATTTAAGAATTCTCACGAACTCGTCCTAGGAGAGGTTTCTTCCTTTATCTTTAAATGGTTAGCCCTAGGACTAACTCAATTACCACTTGTGCGGGATGATCCTTATGTATAGTATTCCTAACTATGTCCGGTATGCTCCTCAGCTTCGATCGCTACTTCTAACAATGTTGATCAGTTTTATTGTTCCTGTGGCAATGCTAGGAATTAGTATTACTGGTCTGACTCTGACTAGCCATGTGCCGATAGTGGCTGCGATCGCCCAAGAAACTCGTGCATATCTGCTTACCTTCCTAAATATCTTCGGTAGTGGCAGCACCCTCCATGGAGCGATCGTGATTG
>JAIMKT010000109.1:2676-2847 GCA_020692245.1 Microcoleus sp. GA_180221_E-2-1-MAG-45_12 | reverse complement strand
TATTCGATGTTTACAATTTTTACCAAAGCTATCACCATCAGCAGAAAAACCCTAATTAGTCCATGCGTTTCAGACAAATCTAGTCTATTTATTCATGAACTTTTTAGTCTCTGGACTGGTTTCTAGGGTGAAGTAGATTTTCGGGATCAACCACTAGTTTTTTTATGGTAC
>JAIMKT010000109.1:0-2670 GCA_020692245.1 Microcoleus sp. GA_180221_E-2-1-MAG-45_12 | reverse complement strand
TATACTAGAATGCCCTTAAATAAGATAAAGTAAGGGGAAAGATGTTTAACATTCTGCAAAAACTGCAAATCATAGGGTAGCACTGCTAGTTGTGCAGTATGTTTAGATGCTTAGATTAGATTCTTAGATTAGTTTGCCCAGTCTAACCCCTACCTATGTCTATCCCTCTCCCTATCCAACCTATAATTGCTCAGAATCCAACCCCGCCGCCTAATAACCCTGGGTCTGATAACGGACAGATTTGGATGTTTTCTTCCGCAGGATTACTTGTCCTGTTGATTGGACTAGCTGCCTACGGAAAACTTCAGCTAGATGGCTTTGCCAAGAAAATGAAGGTAGAGCAGTATAAAAAAAATGATTTAGAAAAAAAACTGAAGTTGGCTCTCAATACCATTCGGAAGATGGAAACCAATCCCGACTTGGTTCATTCCCGTGAATTTAATCTAGATTACCTCCGGTTGCGGATGGATGAAGAGGTATTTCACTTTGCGATCGTCAACCAGATCAAAATTAAGGTCAAGGATTTAATTAGTGTGGCTCTGCGTCCCGGTTCAGCTCCAGTCGCCGTGGGGATTGCCAGCACAGGCAGGCAGGTAGATGAAACTTTTGATGTGGTTTATGACACCGAAAGCGAAGGGAAGCGAGTTAAGCGGGTGCTATTTCGGATTCAAATCAAACTCATGAAACTGCCCACCCAGTCAACATCAGCGACGATTAGCCAAATTATCGATTGTATCGAGACTTTTCTCAGCCCCAGTGAAGACCACGAAACTTGGCAGCCGACTATTCAGGGAAGGATTGTGACGATTCGCTGGGATCAAAAGGCAAAACCCACGCCCCTATTGGTGTTGGAGCAGACTAGTGAAGGAGTGAATGTTACTCTCAAAGTCAAGAAATAAGAATGTTACTCTCAAAGTTAAGGGGAAGGGATCTCACTAGGGTTTGCGATCGTCGGCAATTTCTGCAATTTATTTCCCTTGTAATTAGTAGTGGATTACTAGCTTGTACAAATAAGAAATCTCCTGTGATGAATCAAACTCAGGTGCTAGTTATCGGAGCAGGAATAGCTGGTTTGGCAGCAGCAAGGGAGCTTCAGGCTCAAGGGATTAGTGTAACTATTTTAGAAGGTCGCTCAAGAATTGGGGGCAGGGTATATAGCGATCGCTCTCTCAATAATATGCCCCTAGACATGGGGGCTTCTTGGATTCATGGCATTAATAATAATCCTATTTATCAACTAGCTCAGTCAGGGAATATCCAAATCCTAGAAACAGATTATGAAGAGATAGAACTTTATGGTAATAATAAATTTCTCTCAGATCAGGAGCAGGAAATTATTGAGCAGAGACTAGAAACTATTCTCACAGAGGCAGAAAAAATTAGGAAAAAAAGAATTACTCAAAACCAAGCAGATATTTCTTTAAGAACTGCTCTAGATCAAATAATTATTAAAGGCGATCAAAAACTTTCTCCCCAGCAATTACAGGAATTAAATTATGCCATTAATACAACGATCGAGCATGAATATGCAGACGATATTGATCATCTATCTTCCTATTATTGGGATACTGGTAGTGAAGTAGAGGGCGAAGATGTATTATTTCCCGGTGGTTATAGCCAAATTACAGAGTTATTAGCTAAGGGTTTAGATATCAAACTTAATCAAATAGTTAAAAAAATTACCTCCAATGATCAAGGAGTTGTAGTCACCACTAATCAGGGAAGTTTCTCAGCACAAAAAATAATTATTACTCTACCTTTAGGAGTTCTGAAAAAAGGAAATATAGAGTTTTCTCCTCAATTACCGGAGCAGAAAATAAATGCAATTAACCGTTTGGGTATGGGAGTTTTAAATAAAGTTTATTTGCAATTCTCTGATGTTTTTTGGGATAAACAGACTCATCTACTAGGTTATATTGCTACTAATAAAGGCGAGTGGGCAGAGTGGTTAAATATTTATCGTTATACCAAGCAACCTGTTTTATTAGGTTTTAATGCCGGGAGTTATGGAAAGGCGATCGAGCTTCTGTCTGATACAGAAATTGTGGCTAGAGCAATGCAAACTCTCCGACAAATGTATGGAGCTAAAATCCCTAATGCTATTGGCTATCTGATCACTCGCTGGCAGCAGGATCCCTTTAGTTATGGATCTTATTCTTGTATGACTACTGGAGCCACGCCGAGGGATCGCAAAATCTTGGGTGAACCTGTAAATGAGCGTCTCTTTTTTGCTGGAGAAGCTACTTCTCAAGAATATCCTGCTACTGTACACGGAGCCTTTTTATCAGGTGTAGAAGCTGCCAAGAAAATCAATACCTAATAACATTTAGCTAGTGATTTAGGAACCCCATGGTAAATTGAATCCTTACCAAAAAATTGGGTTTAAAGCCCCGTCCTTCTAGGACGGCTTTGGTTCTCTAAATATTATTATATTTCATAACTTCTATCTACTATTGTAGCGGTAGATAAGCTATCATAAGAGTATGTTAAATATGACCTACGAGTACAAACTAGAACCTACTCCATCCCAAGCCCAGACCTTTGACCATTGGTTAGAAGTCTGTCGCAAAGTGTGGAATTATGCCCTTCGGGAGCGGAAGGACTGGTACAACTCTAGGTCATGTTTCATTAACGCTTGTAGCTTAAAATCTGAATACATCATCCCTGCTG